>URQS01000004.1 GCA_900550035.1 uncultured Prevotella sp.
AAATACGAAAGTAGGAGATAAACACCTATGATTAGTATTTACCTCCTACTCGATTTTATTACTTTTTGATAGTTGCTGCAATAAATCACGAGCTTTCTCGTTATCAATAATGATGAAAGCAATAATCTACAACATACTGTTTTTTATAGGTATAATAACTTTGTGTGCCTGTAATGATGATGATACGTTCACAACGTCCACCCGCAATGTGCTGACATTCTCAACGGATACATTGCGGCTTGATACGGTATTCTCAACAGAACCGTCGTCGACCCGTTCGTTTTGGGTCTACAACAATTCGGGCGACGGATTGCGTTGCAAGAGTGTGCGTCTTGAAGGGGGCAACCAGCATGGATTTCGTGTCAATGTGGATGGAGTATATCTCAGTCCGGAGCAAGGCTACAAGGCTGATAGGATTGAAGTGCGCAACGGAGACAGCATACGTGTCTTTGTTGAAGTGACAACGGCTAATGCTAACAGCGATGTTCCTAAATGTATTGAGGACAATCTGGTGTTTGCGCTTGAGAGTGGGCGCGAGCAGAGGGTAGCGCTTGAGGCGTGGGCGTGGGATGCTAACATGATACGCAATGTGACGGTAGGCGAGGACATGACTTTGTCGCCAGGCAAGCCACTTGTAGTATATGGTATGATGACGGTAGAAGAAGGGGCTACTCTGAATATTGCTCCTGGCACAACGGTTTATTTCCACGGTGATGCTGGCATTGATGTTAAAGGCAAGCTGATATGTAAGGGCAATCAGTCGGCTGGTATAGTGTTGCGTGGTGACAGGCTCGACCGTATGTTCGATTATCTGCCGTACGACCGTATGAGTGGACAATGGCGTGGCATTCGATTTGAAGAAACATCATACGGCAACGAGTTGGATTATGTGGATATTCATGGGGCGTTTGATGGTGTGCAGGTAGATTCGTCGGACGTGACACGTCAGACACTTGCCATAAGAAATTCTACCATCCACAACTGTCAAGGCAATGCTCTTGGTGTGGTGAATTCGAATGTTTTCGTGGAGAATTGTCAGCTGACGAATGCATTGGGCAATTGCTTGAGTGTAGACGGTGGAAACGTCACCGTAAATAGTTCTACAATGGCACAGTTTTATCCGTTTGACGCATTGAGAGCCAGTGCGTTAGGCTTCTCGGGATATACTCATCCGCTTGTGTCGTTCAAGATGGCTAACAGCATTGTTACGGGCTATTCGGACGATGAAATGATGGGGCTGAAACCAGCGGATGGCAGCGAGAATGCTTTCAACTATGATTTTGCCAACTGCATAATACGTACTCCTGAGGTTAACGATAAAGAAAAGGCACATTATACGGATGTGATTTTTGAAGATGTCAAGGATACCATAAGTTATGGACATAAGCATTTTGTGCTTGTCGACGCAAATATGCAACGCTATGATTTCCACTTGCGTAAGGAGTCGGCTGCTATAGATAAGGCCAATGTGCAAACCTCAACCAAGCACGACCATGACGGACGTGAGCGAGGAGACAAGCCGGATGTTGGAGCTTATGAATATATAACAAACAAAGAGTAAAATTATGAAGACAATAAATCTCAATATCGCTATAAATCATTGTCAGCTGGACGAGCTTACCGTTGCCGATCGTGAACTCATAGAACGGGCAATGAAGGCAACTGACAATGCTTACGCCGAATACAGTCATTTCTATGTCGGTGCAGCCCTGCGCCTTGCCAATGGCAGGATAGTGATAGGAGCCAATCAAGAGAATGCGGCTTTCCCCTCAGGGTTATGCGCAGAACGTACAGCCGTCTTCAGCGCACAGGCCAATTTTCCTGACCAGTCAATAGATGCTCTTGCTCTTGTAGCGCGCAATGATAACGAACTGATAGACAATCCCGTTACGCCGTGTGGAGCCTGTCGTCAGGTGTTGCTTGGTGTGGAAGAACGCTATGGTCTACCAATGCGCATACTTATGTACGGCAAAAGTGGGGTGTATAGCGTTGGTTCGGCGAAAGATTTATTGCCATTGTCGTTTGTCGATTCAAGTATGAAATAGTGATATTGGTCAATAAGATACGTATATTGGTCGGTTTATACATTAAAAATTTGTAATCGCTTTACACTTTCCTTTTTTTTTAGTACTTTTGCACGGTATTTTAAGAACAATATAACATATATAAAAATATGAGCAAACAAGTAGAAAAAATCAAAGAATTGGTCGCAAAGCGCGAGCAGGCTTGTCTTGGTGGTGGTGAAAAGGCCATTGAGAAGCAGCACGCACGTGGCAAATACACAGCGCGTGAACGTATCGAAATGCTTGTAGACGAGGGTTCGTTCGAAGAGTATGATATGTTCAAGAAGCACCGTTGCACAAACTTCGGTATGGATAAGAAGCATTATTATGGTGACGGTGTAGTAGCTGGTAGTGCAACAATAGAAGGCCGATTGGTATACGTATATGCTCAGGACTTCACTGTCAACGGCGGTTCGCTCTCTGAGACAATGGCACAGAAGATTTGCAAGGTAATGGATATGGCCATGACAATGGGTGCACCTGTTATCTGTATGAACGACTCAGGTGGTGCACGTATTCAGGAAGGTATCTGCGCTCTTGCCGGTTATGGTGAGATATTCGAACGCAACATTCTTGCTTCGGGTGTGATTCCGCAGATTTCTGCCATCATGGGTCCGTGTGCAGGCGGTGCCGTTTACTCGCCAGCCCTTACCGACTTCATCATCATGAAGGAGCAGACCTCTTACATGTTCCTTACAGGTCCGAAGGTTGTTAAGACCGTTACCGGTGAGGACATCGACGCTGAACATCTTGGTGGCGCTTCTGTTCACGCAACAAAGAGTGGTGTGACACATTTCGCAGCCAAGACAGAGGAAGAGGCCATCGAGATGATCAAGAGCTTGCTCTCGTTCATCCCGAGCAACAACACAGAGGAGGCTCCTCGTGTAGAGTGCAACGACCCGATCAACCGTATGGAGGATTCGCTCAACGAGATAATCCCTGACGATCCCAACAAGGCTTACGATATGTACAAGGTTATCGGTGCCATTACCGACAACGGCGAGTTCTTCGAGGTACAGCCTAAGTTTGCTAAGAACATCATCATCGGTTTCGCACGTTTCAACGGTCAGAGTGTTGGTATTGTAGCCAACCAGCCGGCAGCTTATGCAGGTGTGCTCGACGTTAACGCCAGCCGCAAGGCAGCACGTTTCGTACGTTTCTGCGATGCTTTCAATATTCCTATCGTTTCGCTTGTTGACGTTCCTGGATTCCTTCCCGGTACAGGTCAGGAGTACAACGCTGTTATTCAGCACGGTGCACAGCTTCTCTTCGCTTACGGTGAGGCTACAGTACCTAAGATTACAATCACCCTGCGCAAGAGCTACGGTGGTTCGCACATCGTTATGGGCTGCAAGCAGCTTCGTGCCGACCTTAACTTTGCATGGCCGTCGTCAGAGATTGCCGTTATGGGTGCCAGCGGTGCTGTTGCCATCCTGTGTGGCAAGGAAGCCAAGGTCAAGAAAGAGGCAGGAGAGGATGTTAAGGCATTCCTCGCAGAGAAGGAAGAGGAATATACCGAGAAGTTTGCCAATCCGTATGAGGCTGCCTCATATGGCTACATTGACGATGTTATCGAGCCGCGCAATACACGTTTCCGTATCTGCCGTGGTTTGGCACAGCTTGCCACAAAGCGTCAGTCATTGCCGGCAAAGAAGCATGGCTGCATGCCGATGTAATAACACTTAACATCAAATCATAATGAAGGTGGACAAGAATATCTATGCAGCCATAGCAATGGCTTTATATGAGTACCAGGGCAACAATGTTCATGACAAGGAACCTGGTTTCATAACAATACAGCCACGTCAGACGATGTGGAACGCCAAGTTCTTGAGTTTAACAGCTAAACCATAAATACAGGGAAATGAAAGAATTCAAATATACAATCGACGGACAGGAATATAAAGTCCAGATAGAGGATGTTGAGGGCAATATCGCCAGCGTGAATGTTAACGGTGAGGCTTTCAAGGTCGAGATGGAGCAGGAGGCAGAGCCTGAGAAGAAGAAGGTTGTACTCGGTCAGCCCACTGCTGCTGCAGAAGAAGGCGAAGCAACAAGTGCTGCCAGTGTGAATACTGCCAATGCGCTTAAGGCTCCGCTGCCTGGCGTTGTAACAGAAATTAAGGTTGCTGTGGGCGACGAGGTTAAAGCAGGCGACGTTGTCGTTGTGCTTGAGGCTATGAAGATGGCCAATAACCTTGAGGCTGAGAAGGACGGCAAGGTGACAGCAATCTGTGTAAAGAATGGAGAAAGTGTTCTTGAAGACGCTCCGCTTGTTGTAATTGAATAATAAGAAGGAGTATTCGGCAAGAATACATCAATGTTATACAATGGATGCGATGGTTCTCTGATATAAAGAGGCTGTCGCATCTATTTTTTGTAGGTATACAGGGATATGATTCATAGGGTGTCTAAGGAGTTTGGCGCATGCACGATTAAACAAAAGTGAAAAACCGACAGGTGATTTTTAACAGCCGTTAATATGTTAAATTATAGTGTTAAAATGGAATAAAGATACATGCCAAAATGACACATTAACAAATATTGCGTCTATATTTGCAACCGAAAAAGAGAAAATGCTATTGTTTTAACACAACTACGACTTGTGAAGGCTTCAATGTGTCAGAATGCAAGTTTGTGTTAACATAAGCATTTTAACTATAAAATGATAATAAAAACAATAAAGTAAAAGAACTATGAAAAAGTATTCTAAGTATTTGGTTGTGGCAATGAGCGCACTTGCCTTTGCCTTTTCTACTGGAACCTTGATAAAGGTGAATGCTACACAGGCTCCTTCGACAGCAGTGCCGGCGCAGCCCGTTGACCTCACATATGCTGCCGAGAAGTCGTTGCCTTCGGTAGTACACATTCTCAGCACAAAGAATTCTAAGATTCAGACCGTTGAGGTACAGAGCGACCCGTTCTCGGATTTCTTCAGCGACCCGTTCGGATTCTTTGGCAATCCCAACCAGGGACAGGACGGCAAGCAGAGACGTAGCGTGCGCACACCTAAGCAGCAGGGCTCTGGCTCAGGTGTTATCATCTCTACCGACGGATATATTGTGACAAACAATCACGTTGTAGCCGATGCCGACGAGCTCACGGTGACACTCAACGACAACAAGGAGTATTCGGCACGCATCATCGGTACAGACAAGACCACTGACCTTGCACTCATCAAGATTGACGCAAAGAATCTGCCTGCCATAACTATCGCCAATAGCGAGGACATTAAGGTAGGCGAGTGGGTGCTGGCAGTAGGCAACCCGTTCAACCTTACCAACACAGTCACAGCAGGTATTGTCAGTGCCAAGGGCCGTTCGCTTTATCAGAACGGTGTAGAGTCGTTCATCCAGACCGATGCAGCCATCAATCCGGGCAACTCAGGCGGTGCGCTTGTAAATACCCGTGGCGAACTCATCGGTATCAATGCCATGCTCTACTCGCAGACAGGTTCGTTCAGCGGTTATGGTTTCGCCATTCCTACATCTATTATGAACAAGGTAGTTGACGACCTCAAGAAGTATGGAACCGTTCAGCGTGCCGTTATCGGTATTCAGGGACAGGATGTCAAGAACTATGTTGACGCTCAGAAGGAGCAGGGCAAGGACATCGACCTTGGCACAATGGAAGGCATCTACGTGGCCAAGATTGTAGAAGAGAGCTCAGCCGAGGAAGCTGGTCTGAAGGTAGGCGACGTCATTACCGCCATCGACGGAAAGGAAATGAACAAGATGGCCGACCTGCAGGAGTATCTTGCCAAGAAGCGTCCGGGCGACAAGGTGTCGGTATCATATCTGCGCGACAAGAAGAAGGCAAGCAAGACATTGACACTGAAGAACGAGCAGGGCAATACACAGGTAGTGAAGAAGGCCGACCTCGACGTGCTCGGAGGCAACTTCCGCGCAATCACCGAAAGTCAGAAGAAGCAGCTGAACATTGGCTACGGACTTGAAGTGTTGAAGGTCAACTCAGGCAAGTTCAAGGATGCCGGCATCATCAAGGGCTTCATCATCCAGCGTGTCAACGATACCCCTGTGAAGACCATTGAAGACCTGCAGAACCTCGTGAAGGAGGCTTCTACAAGCCGCAATCCTGTACTCTACATACAGGGTGTTTATCCTACAGGCAAGAAGGCTTACTTCGCTGTTCCGCTTGAAGATTAAAGAAGCTTCATCCGGAACGTAGAGTGACGCAAACTGTAATATATAGATAGCGGAGGACTCAGGCCTGCGCAGCATGAAATCAGACACATATTATTATGAATGTAGTGTTGGTTGCATTGTTTGCTGCGTAGGCTGGAGGCCTCCGCCGTTGTTTTACGGCAATTTGTATTCTTGTCACTATAAAGTAAAATAAGCAATGAAAAATTTGCGACAACCAATATTATTGGTTAAATTTGCAAAACATAATATCAAAAAAACAGCACTTAATGAGACAACTGAAAATCACAAGCTCAATAACAAATCGAGAGAATGCCTCGCTTGATAAGTATCTTCATGACATTGGACATGAAGAGCTGATATCCGTAGAGGAAGAGGCAGAATTGGCTCGCCGTATAAAGAAGGGCGACCGAAAGGCTTTGGAGAAGCTTACTAAATCCAATTTACGTTTTGTTGTCTCTGTTGCCAAGCAATACCAGAATCAGGGATTGAGTCTTCCTGACCTTATTAACGAAGGTAATATTGGTCTGCTGAAAGCTGCCGAGAAATTTGATGAGACACGAGGCTTTAAATTCATTTCGTATGCAGTATGGTGGATACGTCAGAGCATTCTTCAGGCTATAGCCGAGCAGAGCCGTGTGGTACGTTTGCCGCTTAATCAGGTGGGCAGTGTTAATAAAATTAACCGTATTCTCAACCAGTTTGAGCAGGAGAACGAGCGTCGTCCGAGTATTGACGAAATAGCTGAGAAGACAGACATACCTCACGATAAAATTGAGGATGTGCTGAAGGTGAATACGCATCAGGTTTCGGTTGATGCTCCAGTGTCTGATAGCGACGCTACAAGCATGATCGACTTTATGCAGAGTGATGCAGAGCCCGAAACCGACAATACGCTGCTTATGGAGTCGCTGCGTGAGGAGATAGCAAGCGCACTTACTGCGCTCAATGAGCGTGAGCGTAATGTGATAGAGGCTTATTACGGCATAAATCAGCCTGAGTGCACAATGGAAGAGATTGGACATAAATATGGACTTACTCGCGAACGTGTGCGTCAGATACGTGAGAAGGCTATACGCAAGCTTAAGCAGAACACCAAGAACAAGATGCTGAAAGCCTATCTTGGTAGATAAAGTGCAAACCTTGAAGTGTAAGGATAATAATAAACATATAAAAAGATTTTCAACAAGAAGATGAAGACAAGTAGACTGTTTATAAAATCATTTATAATAGTTTTAGTTGCAATGCTTATGCCGAAGATGGCAAATGCAGCGCAGAAGAAGGCACCACTGTTCGTTTATGGTTTTGCCACTTCGTTCAACGATTCGACTGTGTATTTCACCGAGATTCAGCTTATGGACGGCACATGGGTAGACAGCAAGACTGGTTTTCTCTATAGCCGTGACAACTATTCATACCAGCTGCGCGAGGCGCTTAAGGCTCGTGGCTTTAAGAATCCTACATGTGTTACGATTTATGGCAAGACAAGAAAGGATGTTGAGAAGAAGTATTTCAATATGAAGAAACGTTATGCTGCCAATGGACGTTATAACGTACAATATCTCACAGCCAACGACTTTTCGTTCGAACCGATAGAGCCAGACGAAAGCGAAAAGAACTCGACACTTTCCAAAAAGGAAAAGAAAGAGAAGAAGGTAAAAAAGGAGAAAAAGGCAAAGAAATAATTGCCAAGTGTATAGCAAAGAAACAAAACAGTGAGAAAGCGTTTTTTTAGAATCGCAGAACATAATATAAGTGTGTCATTTGTCGGTGAAACGACGAATGACATATTTTTGTCACCGTCATTTGAACCTTTCGAGATAAAGGAAGCAGATGACGGTTGTATTTTTTCATTAAATGTCCACGATAGTATCAAGCCATACAGCAAAGAGCAAAGAGAGCGTATCGGAATCTTTGACACGGGAAATGGCAAGACTATCGTAGATCGTGTAGAGGGTGGCGGCTATCAGTTCTTAGTAAAAGGGATGTATGGTTGCTATTGCTGCCTGTTGCAGACCAACAACGACTTCTCTGTAGCAAACTGTGCGCTGAAAGGTTCGCATTCTGTACGTTCGTTTGGTCTGAATACAGCCATTATGATGATGTATGCATTTAGGGGTGGCTATTACGACACGCTCCTTATCCATGCGTCGGTTGTACGTAACAATGGCTATGCCTATGCATTTACGGCTCAAAGCGGCACGGGCAAGAGCACACATACAAGTCTTTGGATTAAGAGCATTGAAGAATGCGACCTTATTAACGACGATAATCCTGTTGTCCGAATCATTGGTGGCAAGGCTTTTGTTTATGGCAGCCCGTGGAGCGGCAAGACACCTTGCTACCGTAACGTCAAGGTAGCGTTGGGTGCTATTGTCAAGATAGAACGTGCGGGAAAGAATAGCATCGAACGTGTTTCGCCGGTTGTTGCCTTCACTTATATTGTGCCAGCCTGTTCGTCGATGAAATGGGACAGTAATATATTCGGACATACCTGCGATATAGTGACAAAACTGATTGAATCGTTCACTTCAGTGTATAAGCTGCGTTGTTTGCCCAATGAGGAAGCAGCCAAATTATGCTACGAAGCCATAGCTCATAAATCCAATGATAATGGAACAGACCAATAATAACTTGGCTTTCAAGCAGAAGGAATTTGCCAATGAGGTCATAATTCCCGAGATAGCAAAACTTCTTGACGAAGGGCATAGTGTGACGCTGACGTTACGTGGCATGAGTATGCGTCCGTTTCTGGAAGATGGACGCGACAAGGCTATACTGATCAAGCCATGTAGCCCTTTAAAGGTAGGCGATGTTGTACTGGCAGAGGTAGCGCCACGACGCTATGCGTTGCATCGAATAGTTAAGATTGATGGCAATAGTGTTGTAATGCGTGGCGATGGCAACCTTGCCACCGAACAATGCGACATCAGCAAAGTATTCGGCATAGCCCATTGCTTTTATCGTAAAGGGCGCAAAAGTCCCGACTATACTACTGGCAGGAAATGGCGATTATTCTCCGCTGTGTGGACTGCATTGTTGCCTGTGCGTAGGTATCTGCTGTTTGGCTATAGAATGTATCTGAAATTAAAACATAACTAATATTAATATGAGAATAAAGAAAGGCTTTGTACTAAGAGATGTATGCGGCGAGAAAATCGTAGTTGCCGAAGGTAAAGAAAATATAGATTTCACAAAGATAATCAGCATGAACGATAGCGCTGCGTTTCTCTGGGAGAAAGTAAAGGACATAGACTTTGACGTAGATACGCTCAAAACGCTGCTTTGTAGCGAATATGACGTAGAAGAAGCAACTGCGCTTGCCGACTCACAAATAATCCTTAATCAGTGGGTTGAGGCAGATGTTGTTGAATAATAATAAAGTGAAATAGAAAAGCTATTAAGGCTTCTTAGCCTTCCCAAAGGACAACTTTAGGAAGGCTAAGAAGCCTTATTTTATTTCACCAAGATTTTCTTGCCGCCCTTTATGACGATGCCTTTCTTTACTTTCTTTATGTCTGTGCCAGCGTAAGTGCCATCCATGTAGTATATCTTATCACTTAATGATGGGGTAGTGGTAATTTCGCTAATGGCTGTTGGCTTATTGTTAATCATCAGTCGTACTGCTTCTGCTTTCGTCTTAGGTGGTATGGTGAAGTAAGCCCTCATTCCCTTCATTTGGCCTCCATTTCTGACGCTCAAGAATTTTCCTTCTTTAGATAGTATCAAGATTCGGTCTTTGTTGCTATCGTTGAAGGTTATAAGGCTGTATATTCCTACGAAGCTGTATCCGTCTTTGTCGCCACTAACTATTGGAGTGACATTCTTGATTATAACGTCGCTGAATACAGGGTCTTTGATATCTTTCTTCGGCTTGATCAGATAAGCTTTGCCTGCTTCAATTTTTGTAGCATTTTTAAAATTAATAGTGTGGTCTGTAGTGCTGTCATACTCCATAACATTCACCTCAATACCGCTTATTTTGCCGTCTTTTAAGTCAATGTCGAATGGTACACAGAATGTATTCCATGTGTCAGCCAAGAGCGTACGTGAGAGAATTACAGGTATGGACTTATTGTCGTTCGCTTCAAGTAATTTACTGTTGTTTACCGTATCGTTGAGGGTGCAGAGGCTGGAGAGCTTTTTGTAGAGTTGGATTCGTTTGCCATCGGTATTATACATGTCATCATGTAGTGAACAAACGAATCCGCCTATGAAATCATCATCTAAGTTAGAATATATTAAAATGCGTTTTAGGAAAGGTGCATTCCTAGGGTATATAATTTTAGTATATATATTATTTGTTGTTGTGTGTATTTCTATTTTTGCATTTGCTGACGTTTTAAAATCATCATCGTTTTTATCTCGATATTTTATCTTTTCGTAATCTTTTCTATTGCTATCGTTACATATATATTTTTGATTTTTTATAGAAAATAACCGCCAATAAGTGTACTTACCGCTTTCTACTTTTTCCAATTTAATTCTATCTACGTCTGACGATACAGTTGCAATTTCTCCATCTATATCGATTTTACAGACTTTGATTTGGCTGCTTTTATTTAATCTGGAACCCATTGCTGGGTATCCTTCATTAGCGCGCATCATATCATTTGCAATGATAACAGTATCCCCATCATTAATTTCCGACATACTTTTCACCAGTATGAATCGTTCTTTTTCCTGTGCACGACAGGTGTTGCCACAGGCAATCATTATGATTGCCATGCAAAATGTGAAAAACAGATTGGGGAGAAATGGCAAGTTGTGTGTTTGTGATTTTGTGATATATGACATATATGATATCTTTTGTATAAAAAAGGTCTGAAAGCAAAAGCCTTCAGACCTTCAAATATAATAATTATTGGTTTTATTGTTTCTCTTTTTAGAAGAAGAGGTAGCGGTTGTCTACTACGTTAGCCTTGATGTAAAGCTCGTTCATGAAGTTGCCGGCTGCCTGCATTTCCTTCTGACGAAGCTTCTGCATCTCAGTAGCAGCATCGAACTTGCCAGGACGCTTTGTCTTGTTAGTAACCTGGAATACGTAAACACCAGCGTTGCCCTTGACAGGAGCCTTAGAGAACTTGCCCTTAGCTGTAGCTGCAACAGCACCGCTCAATGCAGGCTCGCTTGCGCCAGTAGCCGAAACGAATACAGGAGCAGCGAATGTCACCTGATTTACAGCCGAAACGTTGGCACCCTTGCCCTTAGCAGCAGCAATGCTGTTAACGCCATTAAGTTTGGCAATGAGCATCTCAGCCTTCTTGTCCTTCATGGCCTCTGCCTTGACAATCTCCTTAACCTGAGCGTCGTCCAATGAACGGTAGCCTACCTCGTTGATGTTGTCAAGAACTACGATGAGCAGGTGGTCGTTGTCGCCGCACTCGTAGAGAGGCGATACATTGCCCTTCTTGGCGTCGAACAACCAACGCATAGCCTCGCGTGTGCTGCGTACGCCAGCAAGATTGTGCTCGGCTGTAGTTACGTCCTTACGCTCCTGAACGGTGTAGCCAGACTTGGCTGCGTTCTTGATAATGTCCTCGGCTGTGAGGTTAGCGCTAACGAATGAGCTGAACTTGTTGTAAGCTGCTGAGTAAGTGTCCTTAGAGAATGTGATGTTCTTCTTGACAACTGCTGCAGTGTACTTTGTAGTCATAGCCTTACGGTCAGCCACCTGAACGATGAGGTTGCCCTGTGAGAGAGGCATGTTCTTTATTTCGCCTACCGACATGGTGTTGAGAGCCATGATGTAGTCCTTTGTATTCTTGTCGAGCGAAGGAGCGCTCTGATACTGACGTGTTGTCATCCAAGCCTTCTCGCCAGTCTGACCATACTTCTTGGCGAGAGCCTCGAAGTCGGCACCAGCCTTCAGAGCTGTGTAGATAGAGTCAGCACGCTTTGTAGCCTCCTCAGTTGTAGCACCAACAACCTGAATCTGACGGAACTGGATAGAGTCGGGCAGCTGTTGCTTGGCAACGAGCTTGATGATGTTGAGTGTGTTGTCAGCCTTGTTCTCAAGAACCTTGCTTGTAGAACCAACGGCCATAGAGTCAAGATGCTGTGCGATGTCGTACGGGAAAGCTTCCTTTGTCACAGGTACACCAAGATAGTTGACCAATGATGTGCTCTTGCGTACTACGTCCGACGGGTCGGCTGCAGCTGCAAGATCCTTGTCGTAAGCTGCAAACTCCTTCTGAAGAGTAGCAACGTCAGATGCAGAAGCCTTAACCTGAATGTCGATATACTTGATGTCGCGGCTCTCAACAAACTGCTTGAAGCGTGGCTTCATCTCGTTGTACTTAGCCTTGAGGTCGGCGTCAGAAAGCTGTACCTTGTTGTCGTCAATGCTTGTGTAAGCGAGAGAAGCAAGCTGAATCTGGCTCTCCTCGTTCTGCTCGTTGAATGCCTTCTGAGCCTCAACCTTGTTTGAGAGGAAGCAATGAGCGAACAGTCCCTGAAACTTCTGAGCGAGAAGCTGCTGACGCAGAGTCTTCTCAATGAATGTCCAGTACTTGTAAACGCTCTCATACTGCTTTGCAATCTGAGGGTTGGTCTGGCTCTGAGCCTTGTACTCGGCGAGGAACTTCTTGAGTGCGTTTGCGTCAAAACGTCCTGTCTGCTGGTTGTAGAAAGGAGTCTGAGCAAGCATTGGGTTTGTACCCTCTGTCAGCACGTTCTGCAACTCGCTGTCTGTTACAGCAAGTCCTAAACGCTTGGCTTCATTCTCAACAAGCTTGGTCTGTACGTATGTGTTCCAAACCATGTCCTTAACCTGATTGAGCTGGTCCTCGTTAAGGTTGTCCTGACCCTGCTGCATCTTGATGACCTCAGTGTACTCGTCAACCATCTTCTGAAAATCAGTAACATTGATTTTCTCTCCTAAAACTTCTCCTACTTGCTGTCGGTGTTCATTGTTTGTCGACTCGCAAGAACGGAATGCCTCCTCGGCAATAAATGCAAAAAGGCCCAAACTGATAATACATATCAGCAGGACTCCCTTGCTTCTGATTTTTCCTAATGCTGCCATTTTTAATTGTTTATTATTTATTTTTTTATTTCCGTTTTTATGATAGACAGGTTTTCATACGCCTATAACAAGCCTTGTAAAAGGCTACGTTTTTCAAAAGGCGTACAAAAATACTAATTAATTACCAAACTTTAGCACGTTTGACCCTAAAAATTGGTTTTGTCGTGTACTTTTAGCCTTACTAATTCTATTTTAGTCATTGTGCTCTTGATGATACGGAATTCGTAGGGGCCTATATTGACGATTTCGTTGAGTTTCGGGAAACTCTGGTATTCATGCAATATGTATCCTCCAACTGTCATGTATTCGTCGCTCTCGGGAAGTCCGATGCCGAAAAGGTCGTTGACTTTATCTATCTCAAGACGTGCCGAAAGAATGTATTCCTGATCGCCAATCTGTTTGGCTATATACTTGTCGTTGTCATGCTCGTCTTCAATATCACCGAATATTTCTTCTACAATATCTTCGAGCGACACGATGCCACTTGTGCCGCCAAACTCGTCAACAACCACTCCAAGGCTCTTCTTTTGTTGCAGGAATATATGCATGAGCTTCTGTGCTGCCATAGTTTCAGGCACAAAAGGCATGTTGCATATACATTCACGCCACTTGTCGCGGTTGTGGAACATCTCTGAACTGTGAATGTATCCTACAATATGGTCGATGTCGTCCTCGTAGACAATGATTTTAGAATTGCCGCTTTCGATAAACTTCTGCATAAGTTTCTCGGTAGAGCAATCGTTCACGTCGACAGCATTGATTTCTGTGCGTGGCACCATGCAATCGCGTACTTTGCAGTCGGAGAAATCAAGCGCATTCTGAAATATCTTCACCTCGTCATTGATTTCGTCTTCGTTTTGCGCGTTTTCAATGCTTGATTGTACAAGATAGTCGAGGTCGACTTTTGAGAATCCCTCGTCGTCGGTCTCTGATTCCATACGGATGCCTACTGAACGCAAAAATATCTTTGCCAGAAAGGTTGCAAACTTGCTTATAGGCCATAACAATACATAGAAGACGTATGCTGGTATGGCAAACACCGACAATAGTCGGTTTGCGTTGTTCTTAAATAGGATTTTCGGCATGAATTCGCCGGTAAACAAGATGACAAGAGTAGACAGAATGGTGTCTGCTGTCACTCTTACTCCGTCGTCAAGACCCTTGAACAGCGTGTTGTCAAACAGGCTTGCAAACAAGATGCCATACACAACGAGCACAATGTTGTTGCCCACAAGCATTGTGCTTACAAATCCGTTGGGATGGCTATAGAATTTGGATATTATTTTTTTTGTAAGTCGGTTGCCTTGGCGGTCCATTTCTGCAAGCATACGATTGCTTGACACGAAAGCAATCTCCATGCCTGAGAAAAACGCTGACAACACCATTGTCACTGCTATACTTGCTAATAAAGGAATGTCTGTTTCCACTGTGTTTTAAATAAGTTTTACTGGTTTGGCTGCATGCGGCGTATAGGCTTTGCCTGCTGGCGTATGTTGGCCTTCACCGTGTCGGGTGCTGTGGTGATAGTGTCGCCACTGCCTGCAATGTCAGTCTTTTCGAACGATCCACGGCTGTTAGACACATAATATTTGGTCATACGTTCGTCGCTTCTGAAGTAAGCGCCTTCGAGGGTACGTTCGGGCGTTACGAGTTTTGAATATACATTAGAGTATAGTTCATGTTTGTTCTCGTCCCAAAATAGTTGTTGGCTTGTGAATTTCACACCGTCTTTTGTAAGCACGCTTACACGGTTGCGTAGTTCCCAGAGCCGTTTTTGATCATAATAGTATGCTGTATCGCATTGGATGTATGATTGTACGTGGAACTTCTCGTCAAATTGCTCAAAGAAAAGTCCTTTCTCGAAAATCCAGCGTGACGGATTGCGTACGGTGTTTACCTCCCACCGTTCGGTCACAATGCGGTATTTTATTACGCCAGAGTCGGATATAAGTGTGTTGACGCCATAGCTGACCATCATCGACACAGAGTCGCGGTCGCGTATGGCACCTGCCGTATGCTCCTTTTGCTCTTGGCATGCCCCAAATATGACAGACATGACAAGAGCTAATACTATGATGTGACTGTTTTTCATCCGAGTTTTTGCAATGTAGCAATTATTTTATTCCATCTTCCACTTGGCAAACCAACGTTCGTTAAAGGTAAGTCCGATATTTATGCGGAAGGAATTTTCTGTAATCATTGTCTTGCTGTCCTGGCGCACCCACTGTGCCGATATGTTCAGCAACGAACGGTTGTTGTAGCCATTGACAACTGGAATTCCGAAGCCTGCGCTTACACTATATTCTTTAGGACCGTCGGCACCGTTAATCTTAAGATAGTTTGTCGCATATGATGCGCCCAAGCGGTAGTGTACACGCTTGAAGAACTTGCGACTATTCTCTTGTGGACAGAACTCACCGCCAAATGTGAACTTATGACGGTCGGCAAACATTCCCTTAGTTGTAACATAGTCAGTCACTCCGTCTTTGTTTACAAACTGTGGATATACGGTCGACGACCATTTCTGCAACTGATAGTCAGCACCTATTTTCCAGCTGCCGGCATGGTTCCACATAATACCTGCGCTATATGTGGTTGGCAGTTCGAGGCTGTTCTTGGCGTTGTTGCTGTATGTCGCAGTATCAGCAACACCTGTCTGTGCGTTGTTTGAAATGACCTGACACACTGGATCGGCACCTAATTTATGGCCGAGACTATATGTCAAACCAAGAGTCAGCTCGTCTTTCTTTGAAAGTTTCTGTGTGTATTGAATACCGAAGTCAAGCTTGTAGCTATTTACTGTGGCTGTATAGTAGCGCGAAAGAGTGTTGACATAGCTGTCGGTGTATGAATTGACAACAGAACGTGTGTAATTGCCCCATAGGTATGAAGCGTTGAAGCCTACTGCTAATCCCTTTATTGGCATCCATCCCATACCGAGGTATGCCTGATGAAGGCCGCCACTGCCATTGTAAGTGTTGACGTATGATGTTGTGGATGTCTCGTTAGACGAATTGCCAACCTTTTCTGTATTGTAATAGTTGTATCCTATATTAGAATATGGCAGAATACCGAAACTTATACCAAGGTGCTTAGCCAAACGGAAACCAGCTACAACATATTCAAAGTTGGCGTTGTTTGCGTTGATTTTTCTTCCGCCTTCCTTATAGTTGGTTATCTGTCCGGAAATGCCTGCATCGAAAATGAACGACAGCGAGTCGATAGAGGCGTATGATGCCGGGTTGAGTGTGTTTATCTGGTTGTGTTCATGAAATCCAAGACCTAATCCGTTCATTCCGCGATTAAATCCGCTTGCCTGTTCGCCTAGTGTGCCCAAGCCGTATTGGCTGTAAGGAGAGTTTGTACCACTCTGTGCAGAGGCAGCCATGGACAATGTCACCATGGAAACAGTCATGAGTATTTGTTTCATCATTCTGAAATTTCTTAATTTTTATAGATCAATTTAGCTCCAACTGCTACACATTATATATAATAGAGCAATCTGGTGCATTTATCCTAATTATGAATAATTGGCTGCAAATTTATCGAAAAAAAACGAGATAATGGCACGAAGTGTGAGAAATATAAGTTATTTTTGCATCATGAAACGCTTTAAAAGACATTTAACAATTGCCATATTGGCTATTTTTATGTTTCTTGCGCATAGTAATAATGCGTATGCAAACGATGTGAACGCGACTGCTGAGGCCGACTCTATAGAGATTAGTCTGCTTACATGCGGCCCGCGTCCTAATGTGTATAGCCTGTATGGACATACTGCAATAAGATATAGAAATATTACTCGTGGAGAAGACTTTGCTGTCAACTACGGTATGTTCTCTTTCGAAAAGCCATTTTTCGTACTTAGGTTTGTTTTTGGACTGACCGATTATGAGATGGGAATTGAATATTTCGATGATTTTGTTTCGCATTATGCTCCTACAGGATGTGGAATACGTCAGCAAAAGCTTAATCTTTCAGCACATGAGAAGGCTGTTATCGCAGCAGCTATTGACGAAAATTACCGACCTGAAAACCGTGTGTATCGATATAATTATTTTTACGACAACTGTACGACACGTGCTCGTGATATGATTGTAGGGCATATTGACGGTAGAGTGGAATATGAAGGACAAGTGGACACAAGCCTTTCCTTTCGTAAGTTAATTCATCGTTACAATACAACACATCGTTGGGCTCGTTTCGGCAATGACCTGTTGCTTGGTGTAAAGGCCGACTCGAAAACCAATCGCAACGAACAGCAGTTTCTGCCTGAGAATTTGTGTCATGACTTTTCCGATGCGCAAATTGTTTCGAATGATGGTACACGACGAAAACTTATTGACAGTGAGTCGTTGGTAATTGAGCGTACACGTGGGGTGGGGGCTGATTCATTTCCTTTGTCGCCAATGGCATGTATGGTGTTGATTGCACTGACAGTAGTAGTTCTCACATGTGTAGAGCGTGTGCTGAAATCGAATTTTTGGGCTCTTGATGTTGTCATGATGGCTCTGACTGGGCTTTGTGGTCTGATACTTTTGGCAATGGTGTTCTCGCAACATCCTACAGTGAGATTAAATCTGCAAATCTTACTGCTCAATCCGGTCAACCTTATAGCGTTGGTGTCTGTTGTCAAGAACCTACGAAACGGACATGTACATGTGTGGTTGAAGCTTTGGACTGTATGCATAATCCTGTTCGTTGTAGGAGGCCTGTTGCAAACTTATGCCGAAGGTATGCTTATTTTGGCATTATCTTTGCTTATAAGAAACATATCAAAATTATTTATATATAAAAAAACAAGATGAAATTATCCACTATATTGTTTTTGGCGGTATTGTCAGGAGCGGATATGCAAGCGCAGACTTTGCAGTCTGCGCCGCGTCTTGTCGTTAATATAACTGTCGACCAATTGCGTACCGACTATATCGAGCATTTTGCACCACTTTATGGTAATGGCGGTTTTCGCAAATTGCTCGAACATGGCCGTGTGTATGAGGCTGCGAGCTATCCTTTTGCGCCTGTAGACCGAGCTTCGGCCATTGCGTCGATAGCGACAGGCACAACGCCGCATTATAACAATATTGTAGCAACACAGTGGCTTGACCGTAATACATTACGCCCTGTTTTCTGTACTGATGATGCTGAATTTGGTACTTCTCCACAAAACATGTCAACGTCGACTGTTGCTGATGAGTTGAAGATATCAACAAAGGGTGCGGCTATAGTCTATTCTGTAGCTCCTGTTAAGGATGCAGCAGTCTTGTCGGCTGGTCATGCGGCAGACGGGGCATTTTGGGTGAATGATGTAACGGGACAGTGGGCTACGTCAGAATATTACTCCAAAGGAGCCCAGTCGCTTGTAAGAACCTTTAATAATGCGACCTCAAAACGTGTGACAGGCGATAATGATGCTGTTGCCGACCTGTCGGTGACTTGTGTCAATAAAATGGGGATGGGACGCGACCATATAACTGATATGCTATCGGTTACGCTTTCGGCAAAGGGCACAGAACCTACTATGTGGCAGTCGGAAATGGAGGTCATTTATGTTAAACTTGACCAAACCATTGCTTCGCTTATAAAGCGTATTGAAGACAAAGTTGGCAGCGACAAGGTTATGTTTGTGCTTACCAGTACTGGTTATGTTGATGAGCAGCCAGTTGATTATCAGCGGTTTCGTATTCCGTCAGGTACATTCTACATAAATCGTACTGCCAACTTGCTTAACATGTATCTTGGCGCCATTTATGGTCAGGCAAAATACGTTGAAACTTGTTTCCATAACCAGATCTATCTTGACCGAAAGCTTATAGAGCAGCGTCACATCAGTTTTACTGACGTGATAACGCGGTCGAAAGAATTGCTTGTACAAACAGCTGGTGTGCGTAACGTTGCAACCAGTCCGTACAATCCGTCTGTGAGTGGCGACCTCATCATCGAGACCGCTCCAGGATGGCGTATACTCAACGAAGACAATCACGAAAACTATTTCTCGCGTGCAGCTTTCATCCCGTTTCCTATAATTATGTATGGTGCAGGAGTAAAGCCTGGGCGTGTTACAACCCGTGCCACGGTGGATCGAATAGCTCCAACCGTAGCTAAGGCTATACGTATACGTGCCCCGAATGCTTGTTCGTCTGAGCCGTTGCAGTAGCCAGTTTATGGCTTCTGTAGTGGTAAAATAGCACCTTGTAGGCGTTAATCGCTATTATAATGGTGCTGTTCGGATTTTTTTTTGTAATTTTACACCCAATATTCGTAACAAGCATAAAATAAAAGCAAAATATAAAATGAATTTCAACAAATTATTACAATCATTGTTCGGCAACAAGTCGTCAAAGGACATGAAGCTGATACAGCCCCTTGTAGAAAAAGTTAAGGCTGCTTATCCCGAGATAAAAGCTTTGAGCAATGATGAACTGCGTGCACGTACAAAACAATTGCAGAAGTACGTTCAGGATTCAGCCAACGAGCAAAAGGCCAAGATTGCCGAGCTGAAGGCCAAGATTGAGGAGACTCCTATCGATGAGCGTGAGAGCATATTCAATGCCATTGACAAGCTTGAGAAGGAAGTTCTGGAAATCTACGAGAAGGCACTTGACGAGGTTATGCCTGTTGCTTTTTCTATTGTAAAGGATACAGCGCGTCGTTTTGCCGAAAATGAGGAGACTATAGTAACTGCCACTGATTTCGACCGTGAACTCGCTGCCGACCCCAAGAATGACTTTATAACTATTGATGGCGACAATGCTATCTATCACAACCATTGGACTGCTGGTGGCAACGACCTCAAATGGGAAATGGTACATTATGATGTTCAGGTGTTCGGTGGTATCGTGTTGCATCAAGGTAAGATTGCCGAGATGGCTACAGGTGAGGGTAAGACCCTTGTGGCTACGCTCCCCGTATTCCTTAATGCCCTCACAGGCAATGGCGTACATGTCGTAACTGTCAACGACTATCTTGCCAAGCGTGACTCTGAATGGATGGGCCCGCTCTATATGTTTAATGGTCTTTCGGTAGACTGCATTGACAAGCATCGCCCTAACTCGCCTGAGCGCCGTAAGGCATACATGGCAGACATCACATTCGGTACTAACAATGAATTCGGTTTCGACTATCTGCGCGACAATATGGCCATCTCTCCTGCCGACCTCGTTCAGCGCAAGCATAACTATGCTATTGTCGATGAGGTTGACTCTGTGCTTATTGACGATGCACGTACACCGCTTATCATCTCCGGTCCGGTAGCCAAGGGCGATGACCAGATGTTTGAAGAATATCAACCCCTTGTAGAACGTATCGTAGATGTTCAGCGTAAGCTAGCTACCCAGTATCTTGCTGAGGCAAAGCAGCTTATAGCCGAAGGCCAAAAGGCCAACGACCAGAAGAAACTTGATGAGGGCTTCCTCGCTCTCTATCGCTCACATAAAGCTCTTCCAAAGAACAAACCGCTTATCAAATACCTCTCAGAGGAAGGTATCAAGGCTGGTATGCTCAAGACAGAGGAGTATTACATGGAGAACAACAACCGTCGTATGCCGGAATGTGTTGAGCCTCTTTATTTCGTAGTTGATGAGAAGCTGAACAGTTGCGACCTTACAGATAAGGGTACAGAGTGGCTTGCCAACCAGGTGCAGGACAAGGAGCTCTTTGTGCTTCCTGACATCACTTCGGAGCTGTCGGCTCTTGAGAATGAAAAAGACCTTGACGAGCAGCAACGTCTTGACAAGAAGGACGACTTGCTCAATCATTACGCCGTTCAGTCGGAGCGTGTACACACTCTTCAGCAGCTGCTTAAGGCTTACACCATGTTCAATAAGGACGACGAGTATGTCGTTATGGACGGTGAGGTGAAGATTGTTGATGAGCAGACTGGTCGTATCATGGAGGGACGTCGTTGGAGCGACGGCTTGCATCAGGCTGTTGAGGCTAAGGAGCACGTTAGAGTTGAGGCTGCAACACAGACATTCGCAACAATCACACTCCAGAACTACTTCCGTATGTACCACAAACTTTCGGGTATGACAGGTACAGCTTCTACAGAGGCTGGCGAGTTCTGGGATATCTATAAGCTTGACGTTGTTGAGATACCTACCAACCGCCCAATCCTGCGTAAGGACCTTGACGACCGTGTATACAAGACAGCACGTGAGAAGTATGCTGCTGTAATCGATGAGATTGTAGAGATGCGCAATAGTGGCCGTCCGGTTCTTGTAGGTACTACTTCAGTAGAAATCTCAGAGCTTATCTCGAAGATGCTCAACATGCGTAAGATTCCACATCAGGTGCTTAATGCCAAGCTTCATAAGAAGGAGGCTGACATTGTTGCTGAGGCAGGACGTAGCACAATGGGAATGGCAGAGATTGTTGGTGAAGACGGTACAAAGCACTTCGAGGAGCGTATGTTGGGTGCTGTTACCATTGCCACCAATATGGCAGGTCGTGGTACCGACATCAAGCTTACACCTGAGGTAAAGGCTGCAGGTGGTTTGGCCATCATCGGTACAGAACGTCATGAAAGCGTCGTGTAGACCGCCAGCTTCGTGGTCGTGCTGGTCGTCAGGGCGACCCGGGTAGCTCTGTGTTCTATGTTTCGTTGGAGGATAAGCTGATGCGTCTGTTTGCCTCAGAGCGTATTGCAAGCCTCATGGACCGTCTTGGATTTAAGGAGGGCGACCGTATTGAGAATCCGATGATTTCGAAGAGCATCGAGCGTGCTCAGAAGAAGGTCGAGGAGAACAACTTCGGTATACGTAAGCATTTGCTTGAGTATGATGACGTGATGAACAAGCAGCGTACCGTTATATACGAAAAGCGTCGCCATGCTCTTATGGGCGAGCGCATCGGTATGGATATCACCAATGTTATTTGGGATCGTGTAGTTGCCATCATCGAGCAGAATGATTATGAGGGATGCCGCGAGCAGTTCCTTAAGATTCTGGCTATGGAGTGTCCGTTTAGCGAGGAAGAGTTTGACAATGCTAAGCGTGAAGACCTTGAGGAACGTGCCTTCCAGAGCACAATGGCAACATTCAAGCGCAAAACCGATCGTATTGAGAGTGTAGCTTGGCCTATTATCAAGGAAGTTGAGGAGAATCAGGGTGCAATTTACGAGCGCATCATGGTGCCAATTACCGACGGCAAGCGTGTATACAATATTCCTTGCAACCTCAAGGAGGCATATCGCACTGAGGCAAAGGACGTTGTGAAGCAGTTTGAGCGTGTGATAATGTTGCACATCATCGACGATGTATGGAAGGAGAACCTGCGTCTGCTTGACGAACTTCGTCATAGTGTGCAGAATGCTTCTTACGAGCAGAAGGATCCGTTGCTCATCTTCAAGCTTGAGAGTGCCAAGTTGTTCGACTCGATGGTTAACGATATGAACAATCGTATTTGCAGCATCCTCACACGCGGACAGATTCCTGAAATGCAAAGACAGGAAGAGGTTCGTGAGGCTGCTCCCGAGGAGCACACACAGCGTCAGAACTATACCGAGGAGAAGGTTGATCTTGATAACGAAGAGCAGCGTGCTGCCGCTAATCACGACACACGTGAGAATGTAAGCGAGAATCACACTCCGCTGGTTAAGGATAAGATGCCTGGACGCAACGATCTTTGTCCTTGTGGCAGTGGCAAGAAGTTTAAGAACTGCCACGGTAAGGGACTTGTTTAAACTTGTTTCTTTCTGAATAAAGTGATAATGTTTCACTTTATGATTATAATAAATGCGGGTGTTTCAAAAATACGAAAGGATTTTTGAAGCATCCGCGTTTGTGTTTATCGTATAACACTCAAATAGCTATATGACATCAAGAAATGAAGAAAAGTGGAATGCCAACTATAGTGCGTTGAAGGAATATATTCAGGCGCATGGGCATCTGCCAGACAAGAAGAAGGTTGAAAACCGTGGTCTTCTTAATTGGTGGAAGTATAATAAGAAATGTATCAAGCTTGGCAAACTCAGTGAGTATAGGGTGGATATGTTGCAAATACTTAGTGATATGCGTGACAATTAGTTAACGAATAGGAAAAATGAATATTGAATTATATAAGGCTGCAATAAAATCCAAGGATAATCAGTTGTTTTCGGATTTGTCCTTTATATCAAATGCAGGCGATCGCCTGGCGCTTGTATCTTCCGATGCAGAGTGCTTGACTATGACTTTGCAGGCAATGCTTGGCATGAAACATATGAACAGTGGTTGGGCATGTATTGATGGTGAACCCGTATTACCTTCTGTAGCAGTCTGTTTCCGACGTTATATTTCGTATCTTCCTAAGAACATTGACTTCGGAAGTGTAACTGTTGAACAGGTAGCAAAGGATAAAATGAAGGGTGACAGCAAGTATTCATTACAAGAAGCCGAACGTCATTTGCAGCTTCTTGGTGTGGAATCTGAATGTTTGAGCAAATCATTTGCTTCACTTGATGCATCTATTGCCCAGCGTGCAGCTCTTGCCATCACAGTTATGGACGGTCGTCCGATAGCTTTGCTCGACAATCCAACGTCGTTACAAGATGAGGCTGGGAGCAAACTTATAGCCGATTATCTGACTTCCTCATTGTTTGATGATGTAGCGGTCGTTGTAGCTACTTCAGATCCGATTGTGATAGCAGTGTGTAACAAGAAACAATTTATAGCAAACAAATAATAATAATATGATAACGACATTAGGATTGGCTCTTGGAGTCTTGTTTCTATTAATTCCATTGTGTGTGGCTTACGTCTATCATATAGATATGGTGACGCGTATGCTTCGTACCTTCTTCTGTATGGTATTGCGTGTAGGTGTGCTTGGAGTGGCAGTTTATTATCTTATGCAAACCAACAGTCTGACACTTAGCTTGTTGGCTGCTTTAGTGTTTATGCTGTATTCTGTTGTAGTTGTTGTCTATAGGGCACGTCTTAAGCTTTCACTATTCCTGTTGCCGGTATTTGCAGGAATGTTGGTAGCAGTTGTTTTTGCTGCTGCAATATTGTTGTTTGCCAATGTCGCAATAGGTGATAATTTCGGTATGCGTTATTTGTTGCCAGTATTTGCATTGTTGTCGGGAAGCATTGTTGAGCCAATGACACAATCGTTGGCAACATATTATGCAGGTCTGAAGCATCACAATCATTTGTATTACTATCTTATAGGCAATGGCGCAACCCGCTCTGAGGCCATAAGTTATCTTATGAAACGTGCATTGGAGAAATCGTATGTGCCAGGACTGCGCCGTATGGCAGGAGTTGTTGTTGGCGTTTCGCCAGTATTTATGTGGACAATGATAGTGTGTGGAGCATCGGTTTTCGATGCGGTTGCTATTCAGATACTAGTTATGACGGCTGTATTTGCAGCATCTGTAGTGGCAGCTGTCGTTTCGCTGACAATAGCAAGACGTTATGTTATTGATGGTTACGACCGATTGAAATCCGTTCTTGTCTTATGCTGCATTTGTGTTACGCTTTGCTCATGCAATCAGATAGTGAAGCGCATGGACGCAAAGGTGGTGGAGAGCAAGAATGTTCTGCTATCACAAAACAAAGAAGAGACTGATGCCGACTTTAGCAAGAAAAAAGAAAACACTAATGCTGAAAACCCCAACCTTGAGATCCCTGCCCCTCTGAAGCTGGTGCCCGAACAGATACTCCATCGTACTGGCTATACCGCATCCTACAACAGCGACCGTCGTGTGCCCAACTGGGTGGCATGGAATCTTACGCCAAGCCGACTGACAGGTGAAGCAAAGCGTAATGGGGCAGCTTTTCATGAGGACGAGGACGTTCCGGAGCCACGTGCTGTCAACATCGACTATGTACGCTCGGGCTATGATCGTGGTCATATGTGTCCGGCTGGCGACAACAAGTGGAGCGCAGTAGCAATGGACGAATCGTTTCTTTTCACAAATATATGTCCGCAAGCACCTTCGCTTAATCGTGGCGATTGGAACGAAATGGAGCAAGCCTGCCGCAAGTGGGCCAAGCAGTATGGCGACTTGTATATTGTCTGTGGACCGATATTCTATAAAGGCAAGACCAAGACGATTGGTGCCAATAAGGTGGCAGTGCCCGATGCCTTCTTCAAGGTGGTGTTATGTATAAAGGGCGAGCCTAAGGCTATCGGCTTTATATACAAGAATGCTGATGGCAATCGTCCGAAGGGCGACTATGCCAACTCGGTTGATGAAGTGGAGCGAATCACAGGCATCGACTTCTTCCCGTCACTTCCCGACAAGATAGAGAAGAAGGTCGAGGCAGAGTGCAATCCCGACGATTGGGAATTATAATATTATACTTTCAGCTTGTACACATTCGTTGTCTTGGGTTCGAAACCTACGGATTGATACAGGGCATTCGCAGCCACACGTGCCGGACGCGATGTCAGCATCAGTGTGCATGGCGAGTATTTGCGGGCTGCTTCTATAGCATGTTCAATCAGCAGTCTGCCGAGTTTCTTGCCACGCATGTTGTTGTCTACTACTACGTCCTCTATCCATGCTTTGCTGCCGGTAGGGGCGTAGTATACGGCGAGAGTACACATTCCAACTATCTTGCCGTCTGCCTCCAACAGCAGCAGATGGGTATCGGGCGATGTTATGATGGCGTTCAGGGCTTCGATAGTCATAGGCAGGGCTGATTGCGAGAGTTGGGGCAGCAGCATATTGATGCTTTCAAGATACTCTGCCTTGGCTTCGGTGGCTTCAAAAATTATCGGTTCGTGCATGCTTTTTAACGATTTATGATTGTTTTAAATTAGTTGTTATGCAAAGATACATAAATTTATGTGTATCTTTGCACATATATAAACTATTATAAGCAATAAAACAATCAAAGAAATGAAAAAATCACTACTTCTTTCTTCAGCCTTGCTGCTGTCGTCGCTCTTTGCATCGGCACAGACCACACCACGCAACCAGCTTACTCCGACTCCTCCAATGGGATGGATGACATGGAATCTGTTTCAGGGCAACATCAACGAACAACTTATACGTGAGACTGCCGACGCTATGGTGGAAGGCGGCTTCCGCGATGCCGGCTACAAATACATCTTTATCGACGACCTGTGGCAGGGCGGACGCGACCGTCAGAACAATATCATCCCCGACCCCGTAAAGTTTCCCAATGGCATAAAGGCTCTTGCCGACTATGTGCATTCCAAGGGACTGAAGCTCGGAATATATTCGGATGCGGCTCCGCTCACCTGTGGCGGATGGACAGCAAGTCTGGGATTTGAGGAGCAGGATGCCCGTACGTTCGCTTCGTGGGGCGTCGACTATCTGAAGTACGACTACTGCAACGCTCCTGAAGACAGCGCTACGGCACGCCATCGTTATCGCACTATGGCAAATGCCTTGCAGAAGTCGGGCCGTAACATAGCGCTCGGCATCTGCGAGTGGGGACAGCGACAATGCGAAGAGTGGTGTGAGGAAGTGGGCGGTCAGCTATGGCGCACCTCTTACGACGTTCGTGACATGTGGAAAGACGTGGTGAAACAGGGTGGTATGGGTATTCTCGACATAGTGAACGTCACGGCCCCGCTTGCCAATTATGTACGCCCAGGACAATGGCCCGATATGGACATGCTCGTAGTAGGTCTTAGAGGCAAGGGTGGCCCGTCGAGCGACCTCGGTGGAGTAGGGTGCACCCAGACCGAGTATCAGACCCAGATGAGTATGTGGTGTATGATGGCATCGCCTCTGGCCATGACCAACGACCTGCGCAAGGTGTCGGAGGACGACCGTCGTATACTGCTCAATCCGGAAATTATCGCCATCAATCAAGACCCTCTTGGCAAGGCAGCCGAGCGCAAGGTCATGACCGACGACTACCAGATTTATGTACGTCCGCTTGCTGACGGTTCTCACGCCGTAGCATTGCTCAACCGTCTGAAAAGCCTCTGGCGTTGACAGCCGACTTTGCCCATCTTGGCATTCCCGGCAAATATACCATTCGAGATGTGTGGCAGCATAAGGACATAGCTCGCAACGCTTCCAAGTGGAAGGGACGTGTGATGTCGCACGAGACACGCGTGTTTGTCGTAAAGAAATAACATAAAAAAGGTTGGTTGCAAGTATTTTGCTCGTAGCCAACCTTTTTTTTATTACAATCCAACCTTCTATATATTCCTCAATACGGTGAAATGTTATTTCACTTCGATGTTCTTCATCACCTTAGCTTCCTGCTCCGGAGTAGTCTTCGGGATGACGATAGTAAGGATACCATCGGCAACGCTTGCCGAGATTTTGTCGCGCTCCACGTCGTCAGGCAGAGTGTAGCTTTGCTCATAGTTGCCATAGGTGAACTCGCGGCGCAAGTAGCGTTCGTGTCTTTCTTTCCTGCAATTACACTCTCTGTCTTCCTCCTTGTGCTCCATCTTGTTCTCAATGGCCATGTGGAGCAAGCCCTCGTTGGTAACGTTGATGCGAACCCACTCCTTTTTAAGTCCAGGAACTGCAATCTCCATTATATATTCATCACATGTCTCCTTGACGTTGATAGCTGGGGCTGTAGTGCGTGTCTGAGGCGCTTCCTCAGTATTGAAGAAACAGTTGTCAAACCAATCGTTCAACCAATTTGAATAGTTATTCCTGCGAACTAACATCATAATGAATTACCTCCATTTGTATTTTTCTCGTCCTCTCTTCGCCAAGTGTGGTTCGGTCGGGATTTCTGTTTGTTGATAATCTTGTTATTGCCTATAGCTTTATTGCTTTCGGCTTTCAATATGTACTTCGCAACTTATGTGCCAACCGTTATATGTATCGGCCGATATGACATATTTATCAATTTTGTCATGTTCTTGTGATAAAATGTCAGACGTATAGATTTTTCTTAGTATCTTTGTGCAGAAATACATTCTTTAGCATAGGGAAATTCCCTACGAATACGTAATCACACTTTTTTATATTATGTCAGAAAAACTTACAAAAGACGCCATCGACCTCAGTACGCTGAGTATTCCGCGCCTTTTCGGGCGCTATTTTCTTCCTACATTGTTAGGTATGCTCAGCATATCGGCAATGACAGCCATAGACGGAATATTCGTAGGGCATGCCGTTGGTGCCGACGGAATAGCAGCCATAAATATATGTGTGCCGATACTGATGGTGGTGACGAGACTGGGGCTGATGATGGGAGCCGGATGCTCTGTTGTGGCATCCATCCATATGGCGCAGCACAAGTTCAAGGCTGCCCGCATCAATGTCACCCAGGCATGGATATTCGCCACAATGGTAATCTTGGCGATGACAGTCCCCGTGATGTTGTTCCCCTCGGCAATAGCGAGGATGCTTGGTTCGTCCGAGGCCCTGCTGCCATTGGTGCGTGAGTACTTGCTGGGATTCATGCCTGGCGAGATGTTCGGCGTGTGGGCGGCATTGCTGCTGTTTGTCATTCGTCTTGACGGCAGTCCGCGCTTCGCCATGTGGTGCAACGTGGTGTCGGCAATAGCCAATATCTTCCTCGACTGGTTTATGATAGTATTCATGGGATGGGGGCTTTGGGGAGCAGCAGTAGCCTCGGCTTTGAGTATGGCTATCGGAGGCATTATAGCTATGTGGTATATGCTTTTCGCAGCACGCCAGTTGCGTCCTATCCGGTTGAAGTGGAGCCGTCGTTCGCTGCTCTATTCCGTGCGCAACATTGGCTATCAATGCACCATAGGTCTCTCTGCCCTTATGGGTGAATGTACGATGGCTGTGCTTACCCTCATCGGCAATTACGTGTTCGGTTCTTATCTTGGCGACCCTGGTATAGGTGCATTCGGCATAGCATGCTATTACACCCCCTTTGTCTACATAATAGGCAACGCCGTGGCACAGTCGGCACAGCCGATTATTAGTTTCAATTACGGTACAGGTGATGATCGTCGAGTTAATTCCACATTGCGTGTGGCTCTGCTTGCAGCCGTAGCATGTGGTGCTGCAGCAAGTGTGGCGTTTATGGTTTTCCCTTATGAGCTTGTAGAGCTGTTCATCAGTCGCAGCGAAGCAGCCTTTCCGCTTGCCGTCAAGGGATTTCCGTTGATGGCTGCAGCGTTTGTGTTCTTCATAGTCAACCTCACGCTCATAGGCTATTTCCAAAGCATAGAGCGTGTGCGCTCGGCAATGGTGTTTGCCCTGCTGCGCGGACTCTTGTTGCTTGTGCCGAGCTTCATCATCCTTCCTATTGCGTTTGGCGATACGGGCATCTGGCTTGCCTTGGCTGTGTCAGAGCTGCTGACAATGGTTAGTATAATAGGTTATATGATGATTAAAACTTCTTGATTCTGACATGGCAATACGGCTCGCCACCAGTCTTCTCATAATAACGCTGGTGGTAAGCTTCGCCAATGTAGAAAGGTTCTTCGGGCAGAAGCATGGTGTTCACCTCATCGCCCATATCACGGAGTATTTGCATAACGTGTTCGGCTGTCTGCTTTTGCGATTCGTTGCGATAGAATATGCAACTGCGATATTGCGCACCGATGTCGGGACCTACACCGTCGGTCTGTGCCGGATCGTGAATCTCGAAAAACAGTTTGCATAAGTTCTCGTATGATACAAGATTCGGATTGAACTCTACTATCACAGCCTCTACATGACTGGTCTTATGGTCGCGCACATCGGCATACGATGGGAAAGCCTCCTTGCCTCCGGTGTAGCCGACAAGAGTGTTGAGCACACCATCCTGTTTTTGAAATTGGTGCTGCGTGCCCCAAAAGCATCCGCAGGCAAAGATGCCTACCTCGATATTCTCGTCCGCAGGAGCATGATACAGGCTAACTTGTGAGCAGCTTTCGATGGCAGCCTTCACCATCTCCAATGCTCGGCCATGCTTTGCCTGAAGGTCGGGGTGAGCCTTGCCTCGGGCAAAATTGTGCTGCAAGTCGTTGTACTTCACCTGCAGAGCAATGGGATTTCCCGAGTCAATGATTCTTTGCACATACTCGAAATAGTCGGTTGAATGGTCGTGTGTGAGTAGGCGTAAGGCATTTACAATGCCTGTAGGAATGCCCTCTTCAAGCAAATCATTGAAAGTGTAGCTTGTGTCCTCAACCACATCGTGCAGAAACCCTGCTATCTTCTCCTCGTCAGTATGCCCCATCAGCCCCACGGCAAGAGGATGGAGTATGACGGGATAGCCATCGCGGTCTGTTTGTCCGGCATGTGCAGTTGTGGCTATGCGGAGCGAAATGTCAATAGGATTCATATATTTTAATTATTTGTTTTGGAATTGTCTAGCTAAATGATGTTGCAAAGGTATGCAAAACTTTTGTTATTACAATAAAAGACTTACCTTTGTATCACATATTATTATTTAGCAAGAATGACAACAATGCAATCAACACTTAAAAAATACTTCGGTTACGATCGTTTCCGTCCTTTACAGGAGGATATAATCCGCCATGTTCTTAGAGGCAAGGACTGTCTTGTGCTGATGCCTACGGGTGGCGGCAAGAGCCTTTGTTTTCAGATTCCGGCATTGATGATGGAGGGAACGGCTGTTGTGGTTTCGCCTCTTATTTCGCTTATGAAAGATCAGGTGGAGAGTCTGCGTGCCAACGGCATAGAGGCAGCTGCCCTAAACAGCAATGCCTCGGAGGCAGAGAACCGTGAGATAGCCGAGCGGGCCTATCGTGGCGAATACAAACTGCTTTACGTCTCGCCCGAGCGCTTGCTTGCCGAGATGGAAACAGGCGTATTGCATCATTCGTCGGGCACTAATCCTACCGGATCGCTTAAGGTTAGCATGTTTGCTATAGATGAGGCGCATTGCATCTCGCAATGGGGGCATGATTTCCGTCCGGAATATACGCAGTTGGGCAGACTGAAAGATTATTTTCCAGGTGTGCCTATTGCTGCCTTTACGGCTACTGCCGACAAGATAACCAAGGAAGATATTGTGCAGCAGTTGCGTCTGGAAAAAGATGAGACGGGCGAGCCAAAAATTTTCGTTTCCTCATTCGACCGTCCTAACCTTTCGCTTGATGTACGCCGAGGATATTCGGCACAGGACAAGCTGCGCTTTCTGCTTGCCCTCATTGCCCGCCATCGCAATGAGAGCGGCATCGTATACTGTATGAGCCGAAAGACCACTGAGACTGTAGCCATGAAACTGCAAGAGAAAGGTGTGCGTGCCAAGGCTTATCATGCCGGACTGTCGCCACGGGAGCGTGATGAGGTGCAGGAGGAATTCATCAACGACAATATAGATGTAGTGTGTGCAACGATAGCCTTCGGTATGGGTATCGACAAGAGCAATGTGCGCTTCGTAGTGCACTACAACTTGCCGAAGAGCATAGAGAGCTATTATCAGGAGATAGGTCGTGGAGGTCGCGACGGACTGCCTTGCGAGACTGTTCTGTTCTATCAGGTGGGCGACATCATCATGCTGCGTAAGTTTGCTGAGGACAGCGGTCAGCAGGCTGTCAACAACGAGAAGCTGGACCGTATGCAGGAGTATGCCGAGAGCCAGGTCTGCCGCAGAAGAATATTGCTCAACTATTTCGGCGAGACGATGGATCATGACTGCTGCAACTGTGATGTCTGCAAGAATCCTCCACAGCGTTTCGACGGAACCATACTTGTACAAAAGGCTCTTTCGGGCATTGTGCGTACGCATCAGCAGACGGGTTTCAGACTGCTGATTGACATTCTGCGAGGCTCGTCCAATTATGAACTATATCAGAAGGGCTATCAGCAGCTCAAAACCTATGGTTGTGGCAGAGATGTCGCTTTCAAGGACTGGCAGGATTATTTGTTGCAAATGCTTCATATGGGATATATAGAAATAGACTATAAGGACAATTCGCACCTGAAGGTTACGCCTCAGGGCGAGGATGTGCTTTACGGGCGCAAGACGGCACAGCTGGCTGTTGTAAATCGTGAAGACTTTACGGTGAAGGGCAGGAAGCAGAAACTTAGCGAGTCTATGCATGCCGGACTTGTGCAAGACGGGGCGGCTGAAGACATGGCGCTGTTTGAGATACTGCGTCAGCTGCGTGCACAATTGGCTGCAGAGAGGAGCGTTCCGCCATACGTGGTCTTTGGCGACCGTACATTGCATCAGCTTGCCATAGTTAAGCCAGTGACGCTCATTGCTTTTGGTACTGTATCAGGAGTGGGCGCTCATAAACAGGAGACATTCGGCACAGCCTTTGTCAAGGCAATACGCCAGTATGAGAGTCTCTCGGTGGACGAGACTGAAGAGTGGAACAGCTTGGAAACTCCAGCAGCTACAGGCAGTCAGCAAAAGTCCTCGGCCAAGAAAACACTCAAGTCGCCTAAAGATTATGTCACCTTCAACGGAGTGGAGTATCACATCGGTGCGACGCTGATGGAGTGCTTGAAGTGGCGTGTCGCAATAGGCAATGTAGGCAAAGATGTATATTTCAACCTTTGGCACGACAGCCACTATCCCATGACGCGATATGTGAGCGAAGACACCCCTCAGCGCGATGCTGTAGTGAAGCGTTTTGCAGAGATAGTCACGGCAGCGTACAATGTGGAGGTGTCGGCAGATAAAGAAACGGTAAGCATCAAAAGAAGAATAGAATATGACGCTGACGGCAACCCAGTTCATTCGTTGGTGTGCGACTCTTTCGACGATGCCCTCAGCAAACTGAAGCAGTTCGTCAGTCAGAACGGTCATATGCCTTTCTCGGCATCTGGTGAGTATGAATGTTCATTGCGCCGATGGCAGCACGAAATACAGCATGGCATAATATCGCTCACAGCCGAACAGCAACAGGCGTACGACGAACAGATGGCGGACTTTGCCGATGTGCCAAAGTCGCGCCTGCAATGGGAGAAACGGAGCAGTTAAAATATTCTAATTAAGCGCATGCTTCCTTTTGTTTCTGCATGAAAATCTGTAACTTTGCAGCATATTACATATATTATCTACATATATAAAGGCTGAAAAGCGTGAAAATAAAGGAAGTAACCAAGGCCCTTGAACGTTTCGCGCCTCTGCCCTTGCAGGAAAGCTGGGATAATGCTGGCCTGCAAGTAGGACTGACAGAGGCGGAAGTATCAGGGGCATTATTGTGTCTGGACGTTACGTGCCAGATTGTGGACGAGGCAATACAGAAGGGCTGCAACCTCATCGTGTCGCACCATCCGCTGATATTCCGCAAGCTTGCCCGACTGACGGGCGAGGACTATGTGCAGCAGGCCGTGATGAAGGCGCTTGCCAACGGCATCGTGATTATGTCGATGCACACGAATATGGACAATGCACGGGGGGGCGTCAACTTCAAGATTGCCGAGAAGATGGGACTGCACAATGTGCACTTCATGTCGGCTAAGACGATAGACGGTGTGGAGTGTGGCTCGGGAGTGATAGGAGAGTTTGAGGAGCCTATTGCTGCCGACGACTTCATCATACTGCTCAAGAAGGCATTCTGCGTGGAGTGTGTCGAGGCCAACCAGCTGTTGCGCCGACCTATAAAGAAGGTGGCTATGTGTGGCGGTTCGGGCTCGTTCCTGTTGGACGAGGCGGTGGAGGCAGGTGCCGACGCTTTCCTTACGGGCGAGATGCACTATCATGAGTATTTCGGCCGCGAACAGCAGATACAGATAGCCGTGATAGGCCACTATCAGAGCGAACAGTATACGAGCGAGATTTTTCGCGACATCATTGAGCGTGAGTGTCAGGGCGTGAAGTGCTTCATAGCCGAGACATGCACCAATCCGATAATGTATTTTTAAAAGAATTCACCATAAAACAGAAATAACATATATATAACTATGGCAAAAAAGGAATCAGAAATTTCAGTAGAGAGCAAATTGCAGACTCTCTATCAGCTTCAGACTACTCTCTCGGCTATCGACGAGAAGCGTGCGTTGCGTGGCGAACTTCCTCTTGAGGTGCAGGACCTTGAGGACGAGATTGCCGGACTCAAGACTCGTATTGAGCATATTGAGGGTGACATCAATGATTTTCAGCAGGCTGTAGCCCAGAAGCAGGGCGAGATTAAGGAAGCTGAGGAGAGTGTGGAGCGATATAAGAAGCAGCTCGACGAGGTGCGCAACAACCGCGAGTATGACACTCTGACCAAGGAGATTGAGTTTCAGAGCCTCGAAATCGAGCTTTGCAACAAGAAGATCAAGGAGGCAAACGCTAAGGTTGAGGACAAGAAGCGCGAGCTGATTCGCACCAACGACCTCATCAACGACCGCCAGCAGGCGCTCGACGAGAAGAAGAGCGAGCTCGACGAAATCATGCAGGAGACTCGCGAGGAGGAGCAGGCACTCAAGGCTAAGGCCGAGGATCTGGAGACTAAGATTGAGCCGCGTCTGCTGTCAAGCTTCAAGCGCATCCGTAAGAATGCCCGCAACGGTCTGGGCATCGTGTATGTACAGCGTGATGCTTGCGGTGGCTGCTTCAACAAGATTCCGCCACAGCGACAGCTCGACATCAAGATGCACAAGAAGATTATCGTTTGCGAGTACTGCGGACGTATCATGATCGACCCCGAGTTGGCTGGCGTTAAGACTGTAGAGACTGAGGTTGTCGACGATAAGCCAAAGCGCAAGCGTGCCACAACACGCAAGACTGCTTCGAAGAAGTCGGAGGAGTCAGAGACAAAGCTCAGCTAATAAGTTGAGAACTCATTCAAGTTGAGAGTTCTTTCAAGTTGAGAGTTGAAAGTTAGGAGTTGAGAGTTCTTTCAAGTTGAGAGTTGAAAGTTAGGAGTTGAGAGTTATGATATGCTTTGAGATTAAGTGTTTAGCTTGGTAATCATAACTCTCAATTTTCAACTCTCAATTTTCAACTCTCAACTCTCAATTCTCAATTGTTTTAACTCCTAATTCCTAACTCCTATGCCTAATACCACTCAATCCGTAACCTGGGATGAACTTCTTGAAAGCATTGCCACAGGTGCTGCCCATCCCGACGATACCAACTGGAAAATCTTTCGTTATCTTCAGAATAATTACAAGACAATGGGGGCTGTGACGGCTCGCACTCTGCTTGCCGCCTATATGAAGCTGCACGTCAAGCGTATGTCGCTTATCGACTCTTGTATGCTTGGCATGGCGGTGAAGGTAAGCGAGACCTACGGCGACTTCAAATTGCCTAAGTTTCTTGAGGCATGGGGCTACGACCAATTCTTGCGTCCGCAGGACTTGCAGCGGCAGACAGGTAATGATGGCAGGCAATACCTGTCGTTGAAGGAGCGTGTGGAGCATGCTTTGCAATCGTATAGGCTCCATCATCCGGAAGAGAGCGATGGCGAGTGTGAGGGCGTTGTCAGCATGTATGCCGCCAAGGTGTTTGAAAAGGAGAAGGATGGAAGGAAGCGCCGATATGTGAAGCTTGTAGCAACGAATGGTTCGGAACTCATTGCCGACAGCCATCAGTTTCCGTGTCGTCCTTGGGAGATAAGCGGGCGCATGTTTGATGTGCTGACGAGGGTGTCGAAGCAGGGCAATGAGCGTGTGTCGGACATTGTGGCTTCAAGGAAACGTGTGGATGAGGTGTTTTCGGTGGAAGTGGGTTTTGTAGAGTTTATCGATGAGAGCCACGGTCATATACATGTCTACGACTCGCAGTCGCGGCATTTCGTGGCGGAGAAGTCGGCATGCTCGGCATTGAAAATTTCTGTTGGCAATTATGTGCGCTTTTGCCCCATAATAGCGAATGGCGACCATTTCAAGTCGGCTGCTATAGTGAGCGTTATGGATAAGTATGAAGGCCGCAAGGCTTTCGGGATTTATGAGGCGAAAGTGGAGTATGCCAACGTCAAGGACAGATACATACGCTACTCGATAGAGTCGGCAATAAGATACACGCCCGAAGGAAATATCATAAAGGCAGGTTTCGCTTCAACGGCAAATCTTCCGGAAGATGTTTGGAGTGGAATGGTTCAGGGCAGCCACGTCCATCTCGTCCTCTTCCTGAAAAGAGGAAAAGACGGGATGAAGCACAATTATGTGGCTGAAGTATTCTGAGAAATAGCGTGGGTGACTTTATGATAAACCACAATCGGTCATTATCTTATAAAAGTTTATGCCCATGACATGAAGGACTATCAGGACTTCATGCTCAACACTCTAGGAAATATTGATTGCATAGGCAGTCTGCACAGTATCATTGTGATAGGCGAGATTAAGGACTCGCATTACATCCCGGTGAGTAGGGGATTGGTGAAATAACATTATTGCTCGTTGCTCACCTCCTCAATCTGCTTTATCATCTCGTCATTGGTCTTCTGCATCTTTCGGTATATCCACCATGCAGCAACTACACCAATGAAGGCTCCTGTGCCACCACCATAGAACACAAACCACATGCCAGTATCGGCATTTATGGCAATGAGATGAAAGCCTATTTCTATTAATAACCATATGCTCATGACTATTGTGGCTGTCAACATTATGACGGTTTGCTTGGCGCGACGTTGTTTCATCTTTACCAATTTCTCTATTGTGTCGATAAGGTTGTCGTGACTGTAGTCGCTGTCTTTAATAGCTCGCATATTGATGTCGTAGTCGCACCAAACATCACATAGAAGCAATATGACGAATGTGCTGACACTCCACCAAGACAAGTCGAAGTAGTACTTGGCGGCAAAAGCTAAGTATAGCAATATAGGGGTGAGAATAATTTCACCTATGATCATCCTCTTAATCCATGAGAATTTCTTCTTCATCGATTCAGCCATAATACGGCTGTTGATAATCTCTTGTTGCTCAAGTTGTTTCTTGAACGATGCCATCTGCGAACGCATATTTTCGAGTTCGTTATTATTGTTGCTCTTTTCCATATGAAATGATTTTGTAGATTGAATAATCATTAAACACTTAACATTTAACACTTAACATTTAATTATAGCTCCTTCATTCGTTTCAGTTGTTCACGGATGCGCACCAATCTGACAGAAACATTCTTTGGCGTAATGCCGATGATAGCAGCAATTTCGTCGTAGCTGATGTCTTCGAGCCATAGCAGCACGATAGCACGGTCGAGAGGTTGCAAGCGGCTTATGCGTTGATGCAGAAACTGTGCCTGTTCTGATTTTACTTCACGACTGTTGAAGTAGTCTATGTCCATAGACAGCTGTGTCTTATGGTTGCGCTTCTTGCGTTTGTCGATGGTGATGCAGGTGTTTAGGGCCACACGGTAAATCCATGTTTTGATGTTGCTGCGTCCGTCAAACGATTCCATCCCGTTCCATAGTCTTATGAGCACCTCCTGAAACATGTCGGCAACCTCGTCATTGTCCTTTGAGAACATATAGCACACGGTGTATATAGTGCTACGGTTGCAACGGACAATGTCGGTGAATTGTTGTTCGTTTTCTTTCATAATTGATGTTTTATGTTTGGTATTTCTGTTTGTTAGACATGGAATAGCACCAATTTGCTACATGAAAAATCAATAAGTTTTCTTTTTTTTAGTGAGTTGTATTCTTTTATTTCAGAATGACATAATAGCAGTTGCTATCCTAAAAAAACAAAAGGGAGGGTGTGAGTCAAGACTTGATTTCACATCCTCCCTTTTAGCAAAAGTATTCTACAGTTCGTTATTAATCCAACTATAAATAATCTCCAGTACCTCTGAAGCTATGGTCTCTTCTATCTGTTGATATTCCACGACGTTGCCCGTTGTACAATGTTGGAACAGATGGTTTACGCCTTCTATTTTCTTTATTGTGTGCTTGCTGTTTATGAGTCCTTTTTCAAGTAGGGTTGTATTGGCAGCGCAATCCACTTGAGTGTCTTTTGTGCCGTTAAGTGCCAGTACAGGACATTTAATCTTAGACAACTGCTTGCTGGCATCTACAGTTATGAAATGGCGTATGTATGGCGAGTTGGCTTGTTCTAATGATTTCTTTAGGATAGGCTTTAAGTTGTCTGGCACTCCGTCGATGGTTATCTCACTTGTTTTTTTGCCTTTTGCAATCTCGTTGAGAATATTTGAAATGGTAGCGCAGTATGAGTCAACAATGTCCTTAGGCAGACCTATGGAAGACATTGCTTGGCGGTTTTGCATCACGAGAGTTTCTTTGCCAGATATAGCCATACCTGCGAGCGACACGATGAAGTCGGTTTTGCCTTCAGCGGCTAACATCATGGCTATTGTGCCGCCCTCGCTATGTCCGAGTATGCCAACTTTATTGAAACGCTTACGCAACAGAAGCAGGGCAGCTGCGGCATCCTGTCGGAAATCGTCTGTCGTAAAATCAGCGAAGTTGACGCTCTTGTCGCCCCATCCGCGGTCATCGTAACGCAAGGATGCGATGCCTTGACGAGCCAAAGCGTCGGCTATTACGGCAAATGGCTTATGCTCGAACAGTTCCTCGTCACGGTTCTGCTGTCCGCTGCCAGTCACCATGAGCACTACGGGAGTCTGCTTTGTATAGTTTTCGGGCAGAGTGAGTGTGCCGTTGAAAGTGTATCCTGCGTTGGTGAAACTTACGCTTTCCTCTTTGTAGGGGAATGGTGGTACTGGCGTCTGCGGACGCTTTACGGCAAGTTTGCCTGCTTTCAGAGTCAGCGGTAGAGGAAAGCCGTTCTGTGTGAAGGTCCCCTTTATCTCTCCGTCAGCCATCTTTCCTTCGAACGTAGCTCCAATCATTCCTACCTTTACCTTTATGGTGCCGTCATCGCTTACGGTCTTCTCCGCGGGAATGCCCTTTGCGTTTTGTGAAGGAGAGTCCATGGTGCATCCGTTAGGGGAGAAATTGAAGACCAATGGCAGCTTGGTGCCCATAACGTCAAGTTCGCCGTTCCATGAGCCTTCCTGAGCGTTGGCTGTGAATGTCAACATTGCAAGGGCGAGGGATGTCAATGTTCTTAATGCTTTCATATTAATGTGTTTAATGGTTTTTATTGCTCCAAGTGTTTCTTCAGCTCTTCGAAGTCGTTAGCCACTTCTATCATGTTGTGCCAGTCGCCACGAATCATTCCCTTTAGGTTGAGATCGTCCATGAGCGCAATGAGGGCGTTCCAGAATCCCTTCATATTGTAGAGAATAACTTTCTTCTGGTGGTAACCGATGCACTTTGACGCTGCCACGCAGAATATCTCGTCCAACGAGCCCACGCCACCTGGCAAAGCCACAACAACGTCGCAACGCTCAATCATCAGGCTCTTGCGGTCGGCGAGATTGTCTGTGGGGATATGCACGTCAAGATATTCAGACATGCGTCCACCTTTCTCTACAAGCGACGGCACTACGCCGATGACACGTCCGCCACCGTCGTGCACAGCCTTGGCTATACAGTTCATGAGTCCGTGGCTGGTGCCTCCGAAAATAAGGTCGTGGTGGTTCTCTGCCATCCATCGGCCTAATTCTTCCGTCATACGGAAATAGTCTGGGTCGATATGCTCGTTGGCTGAGCAGAATACTGTAATTTTCATAGTTTTCTTTTGTCTATGTATATTAACACGTGGTAATGTTCGTTATTCTTACAATTCACAGTTCTGTATTTATCCGTCATTCTTTCATCGAGAGCGAAATGCGCTGGCGCTTACGGTCTACCTCAGTTACTCGTACTACAACGTGCTGGTGAAGTTTCACCACTTCGTTCGGGTCTTTCACGTAGCGGTCGGCAAGTTGTGAGATGTGCACCAGTCCGTCGTGGTGAACGCCAACGTCAACAAAGGCACCGAAGTTGGTGATGTTGGTCACGATGCCTGGAAGGAGCATTCCCACTTGAAGGTCGTCAATCTCATGAACACGTGGGTCGAACTCGAAAATCTCTACTGCTGCACGCGGATCGCGTCCGGGGCGTTGAAGCTCAGTCATAATGTCGGTGAGGGTAGGCATTCCGACAGTATCGGTAACATAGTCCTTCAGACGTATTGATTTCTGAAGTTCCTTGTTGTCGATAAGTTCTGCTACGGTGCAACCCTTGTCTTTTGCCATTGTCTTCACGATGTCGTAGCTCTCGGGATGTACGGCGCTGTTGTCGAGCGGATTCTTGGCTCCTGGTATGCGTAGGAAGCCGGCACATTGCACGAAGGCTACCGGACCGAGACGCGGCACCTTCTTCAGTTCGGCACGCGACTTGAATGCTCCGTTCTTCTCGCGATATTCAACGATGTTCTTGGCTGTAGTAGCGTTGAGTCCGCTGACGTACATCAGCAGGTGGCGACTTGCTGTATTGAGGTTAACGCCTACGGTGTTCACGCAAGATTCTACAACCATGTCCAAGCTCTTCTTCAGCTCGTTCTGGTCGACATCGTGCTGATACTGACCTACACCAATGCTCTTAGGGTCTATCTTTACCAGCTCGGCAAGAGGGTCCATCAGTCGGCGGCCTATTGATACGGCTCCACGTACTGTCACGTCCTCGTTGGGGAATTCCTCGCGTGCTGCCTCTGACGCTGAATAAACTGAGGCACCGTCCTCGCTTACTACAAAGACATTGATGTTAGAGTCGAGACCTATTTCTTTTAGGAATGTAGATGTCTCGCGACTGGCGGTTCCATTGCCAACGGCTATTGCCTCAATGTCGTATTTCTTCACCATGCTGAGCACCTGGCGTGCTGCACCTTGATGGTCGTTCTTGGGAGCGTGTGGATAGATAGCTTCGAAGTGGAGCAATGTGCCCTGTGCGTCAAGGCAAACAACTTTGCATCCTGTGCGGAAACCAGGGTCGACACCCATTACTCGCTTCTGCCCCAATGGAGCAGCAAGGAGGAGCTGACGCAGGTTTTCGGCAAACACTTCTATTGCTTCATCATCGGCATTTTGCTTGCTTGAGAGTGCGAACTCAGTTTCGATAGATGGCTTTAGGAGACGCTTGAATGCGTCGTCGGCAGCTTCGCCCACAAGTTTGCTACACTCGCTACGTCCCAATACGTACTGGCGATGAATCTTCTCCTTACACACATCCTCGTCGGCAGAAATGCTGATGCGAAGAAAGCCTTCCTTTTCGCCACGGCGCATGGCAAGCAGGCGGTGTGACGAACAACGTCGAAGTGGTTCGGAGAAGTCGAAGTAGTCGCTGTATTTCTGTGCCTCGTCTTCTTCGGCTTTTGTCTTCACAACTTTCGAAGAAATCACGGCCTCGCGTTTGAATACATTTCTAATGGCTTTGCGCACGTCTTCATTCTCGTTGACAGCTTCGGCTATGATAAACTTGGCACCCTGAATAGCGTCTTCCACCGACTTAACGTCGCCCTTTACAAATTTCTCTGCTGTTCGTAATGGATTGGAGTCGCGCTGCAACAGAATAGTCTGTGCCAAAGGTTCCAGTCCTTGCTGGCGTGCTATGTCGGCTTTGGTGCGGCGTTTGGGTTTGTATGGCAAATAGATGTCCTCCAGTTCTGACATCACCCAGCAGTTTTCTATGCGCTGGCGCAATTGGTCGGTCATCTTGCCCTGGTCTTCTATCGTGGAAATTATGGTTTCCTTGCGCTTTGCCACATCCTGCAGCTTCTCGCGCATAAGTGCAATGTCTGATACCTGCACCTCGTCAAGATTACCAGTGCGCTCCTTGCGGTAGCGGCTGATGAATGGCACGGTACAGTTTTCGTCGAGAAGTTCGAGGGTGTTTTCGACACTACGTTCAGACAATGATAGTGTGTCGGCAATGATTCTAGTAAATACGTTCATTATATATAATAAGGTATATGTGTTCTACAGAACAGATAGGCAGATCTAAATTGTATTGGTAAGCCTAAATAGTTCTAAGTTGATAAATATTTCTGCAAAGATAGTGCAAACCGAAGACAATACAAAACAAGCTCGCTTGTTTTTATTGTTGAGGTGCAGCCTATCTTATCAAGAGATAGTGCAAACCGAAGACAATACAAGAATTGCAAAGATAAGAATTGCAATTCCAAGCTCGCTTGTTTTTTACATGTTTTTGGGGACGAAGGTTTCCCAAGTCTGGTCGTCGTAGAATATTCTTATCTCAACGATATGACGTTCATGTTTGTCAAAATTTTTTACCAACTGTATTCCCTTCGTTTTGCTTGAACTTTCAGGCTGTACTGTCTCAAGAGTTTCAGCAGTTGGTGTGTCTGCACTTGCTCGGTTGTCAATGTTGAATCCTACGGGGGCGATTGTATTGTCGCTTGTAGCGGCTTCAGGTGTAGTGTCGAAGTCTGGCGTATAATTGGTGGAGTGGGGAATAGGGGAGTTGAACGATGCTCCCGCTTCAGAGTTGCGATAGTCGGTCATCGCTCCACGGCCGAACAAGAGCCAGTCGGTAGATATGTCGGGAAAGCGGCTCTTGATAGCATCGACGATTTTGAGCGACGGGGCTGTACGTCCGGTGAAGATGCTGCTGAGTGTAGCAGGGGCAACTTTTATGTTCTCGGCAAACTCCTGCTGAGTCATGTGTTGCGACTCTATGATTCTTTTTATTCTGTCTTTCATATGCGATGATGATGAATTCTTGTTTGTTCTTCTTCTTTTTACAAAGTTAAATCAAAAAAACGAAATATACAAGTTTTACAAGAATAAATCCATTGCGCTAATATGTATTTGTATATGTAAATACAGATAGGTTTGGTTTAATGTATTTAGTAGTGTGTAAATTGAAGTGGAGAAGTGTATCATATAACCCGATATAATCTAATCTGTTACTTTAACTAAACATAATAAATAATTGGTTATCAATTATAATTATTGTGTAGATACAATGATGAATAAATATAAAAATGGATAAAAACAAGCACTAATGCCGTTATTTAAAATCTAAAACTTTAATGAATATGATATAATACACTTATATACAGTATAATACGAAGAATTGAACGATAAGATATGAATATTCATACACAAAAATGAAGCTTTAAATTTACAAATATACATATTTAAATATTGTAGATTTGTAAAGCGAAACAGTGTATTTAGATTTACAAATATACATTTGCAAAATTCAATTTTAGATGGATATAAATATGTAAATCGAGTTTCTTGATTGTGAAAATATGTAAAATGTAAATTTTAAAGACTCCAAATTCTTCATTTTTCGCAATTCTGAAGAATTCTGAACTAAGGATTATGTGGCTTGATTTTTTGCAGAAATAAAGGGGTAAAAAATGGCCTAACTCCCATGTTCTTTAGGAAGTTAGGCCGAAAAAACAGGTCTGCACCGTTTCTTATTCTAGAAATGAAACTGGTGGAAAATATGCTTTTTTAGTGCAAAATGAAGAAGATTAGCTCCTTCATAAGGTCGCCAGTTGAGGTGTTTTGGTTGTCCAATCCCTTACTTTTGGCATCGATTTCCCTTAGTTTGGATAAAATCTGTAGAGTTTTCATTGCGGTGAAGTTTCTCATACCAGTGCGGTAATCCTTCAGACCCCACACCGACTTCAGATCAAGGAAGGCTGCGAGGTTGTTGTCGTTGTTGCGATCGGGCGCATAGAATGCTACCATCAGATTTTGGAAGTAAGAGTATAGTAAAGGCAGGCATGCAAACAGCGAACCTGCTTTGGGATTTTTGTCAAAATATTTTACTATCTGATTTGCCTTGAAAACATCCCTTTCGATGATTGCAGTCTTCAGTTCGAACACATTGAAGTCCTTGCTTACCCCTATTTCACGTTCTACTATTTCGGGTGTGATGCGTCGATTGTCGTCAGGCAGTGAGATCATCACTTTCTCCAGTTCCGAGATCAGGCGACTCAGGTCGGCGCCAATGTGTTCAGCTATCATCGAACACGATTTTGGGTCAATGGCAACGTGGTTGTCTTTGAGGTATTTCTCAATGAACGATGGTAGCTCGAAGTCACGTTTCTTCTTGCTTTCAAATACTACTCCTACTGCCTCGGCCTTGCCTACAATTTTCTTTCGCTTGTCGATAGTGCCGTTTTTATAGCATATTACAAGTATGGTAGACTGTAACGGTTTCTCGAAGTATCGCTCCAAGGCATCAAGTGATTTCAACGCCTGCGCCTCCTTTACTATTACTACACGATAGGACGAGGGCATTACGGGGTAGCCTTTACATAGGTCGGATATTTGGGCTGCTGATGTGTCAGCACCGAATACTATGGTCTGGTTGAAGTCGCGGTCGTCGGGCTCAATGACGTTCTCTGCAATATAGTCGGCTATTTTGTCGATGTAGTAAGGTTCGTCGCCCATAAGTATGTATACAGGCGCATATTTTTTGGCTTTTAGGTCGCGCATGATTGATTCATACGTAGCCACGGATTTTCTTTCTGCCATAATAATTATATTATAAGGTGTAAAAATAAATTAACGGGTAGCCTTACGGCTCGTTATTCTCGTTAAAATTGCATACTTTTGTATGCTGTTTGCCGCCAGTGCGGCATTTAAAAGCAAAATTACGAAAATGATTCGATTAAATCTACCAACTTTCGAAATAAAGTTATCAGGAACCAAAGAACATCCGCGAATATTCGACATACTGCGCCGCCGTTATGTGGCTCTCACGCCCGAAGAATGGGTGCGTCAGCACTTTGTCCACTTCCTTACAGGACACAAGGGCTATCCTTCTGCTCTTATGGCCAACGAGGTGGGGCTGATGATTGGTAATAAGAAGTTACGGGCTGACAGCGTGCTGTATGACCGTCAGCTCCACCCTCGCATGATAATAGAGTACAAGGCTCCGTCAATCGAAATAACACAGAAGGTGTTTGACCAGATTGCAGCCTACAATCTCTTGTTGCATGTTGATTATCTCGTTATGAGCAATGGGTTGCAGCATTATTGCTGCCGTATGGACTACGAGAGTCGTAGATATGAGTTCTTGAGGGAAATTCCTGATTATAGTGAGATTAATAACCCCAACCAATGAATATGACAGAACATAAGAACGAGTCGGAAATGACGACTGAATATGAAAAAATGCGTAGTCAACAGCTGTATTGCTTTGAGGATTCTGAGGTAATGGCAAGTATAGTCCGTGCAAACGAGCTGTGTACAAAATTTTCAATGATGACACTTGCCTCGCCTGAATACAGGTCGACTGTCGAAGCACTAATCCCTGGCATACCGAAGTCGTCAGTTATCATTCCTCCATTTCGCTGCGACCATGGACATGGTATTAATATAGGTGAGCACACGTTCATCAATTACGACTGTATAATGCTTGATGGTGGAGAAATAACTATAGGGGCGCACTGTAAGATAGGTCCTCGCTGTCAGTTTTTCACGCCACAACATCCTATCGACTATGAGGAGCGTATGCAGCCTGTGGAGACTTGTCATCCTATAAGAATAGGCGATAACTGCTGGCTTGGTGGTGGCGTCACGGTGTGTCCAGGAGTAACGATTGGGCCGCGTAGCATCATTGCTGCAGGAAGCGTCGTGATTCGCGATATCCCTGCCGACTCATTGGCAGCCGGCAATCCGGCCGTGGTGAAGAAAAGACTTATAAGGAATACGGATTGATAATGTTGATAATAATACAAAGTGATTAAAATATAAAAACGAAAAGAAATAATGGGAGTAGGAAGATGGATAGGCGGATTTCTTGGCTTTATGTCGGGTGGACCGCTCGGAGCACTTGCCGGCTATGCTATAGGCTGGCTGTTTGAGAAGGGGGCTGAAGGATTCAGCGGTGAAGACAATGTGTATAATGCCAACCGCCAGTATGGTGGTTATACAGAGCAACAGCAGTATGAGGGACAGCGCAATTCGTTTCTGTTTTCGTTGCTTGTTCTCGCTTCGTATATAATGAAGGCTGATGGGAGGGTAATGCACTCTGAGATGGAATTTGTACGCTCATTCCTGCGTCGCAATTTCGGCGAGATGGCAGTACAACAGGGCGAGCAGATATTGCTTCGCCTTTTTGAGCGTCAGAAGCAGATGGGCAATATGGCGTTTAAGGATGTGATACGCGACTCGTGTGCTGAGATTGCGCAACATATGGATTATTCGCAGCGTCTGCAGCTCGTCAACTTCCTCGTGATGATAGCACAGGCCGATGGCAGTGTGCCTCAAAGCGAAATTGAGGTCTTGCAGTTTATTGCTGCCAATCTTGGAATCTCGGCCGAAGACTTGAATTCAATGCTCAACCTGTCGTCAGGCGGCAATAATCTTGATGCTGCCTACAAGGTGCTTGGCATAGCCCCAGACGCTTCTGATGATGAGGTGAAGGCTGCCTACCGCCGCATGGCTCTGAAGCATCATCCCGACCGTGTAGCTACGCTTGGAGAGGATGTACGTAAGGCTGCCGAACAGAAGTTTCAGGAAATTAATGCTGCTAAGGAAACAATATACAGGGCGAGAGGACTGTAGGATAACGGAAGGGTGTCCTTTAGCATAGCAAAAGTTGCCCTTCAGCATAGCAAAAGTTGCCCTTTAGCTCTTCAATAAGAATACATTTGAAGAGCGAAAGGGCAACTTTCTTTTTATAACATTTAGATCTTGTCCAAAGCCTGGCGGATATCGTCGAGAATGTCTTCAACGTCCTCAATGCCTACTGACAGGCGGATAAGGTCTGGAGCAACGCCTGCCTCGCGCAGCTGTTCGTCAGACAACTGGCGATGGGTGTGGCTTGCCGGATGAAGCACACAGGTACGAGCGTCGGCTACGTGGGTCACGATGTTAATCATGTCGAGTGAATCCATGAAACGGATAGCTGTGTCGCGGTCGCCTTTCAGTCCGAAGGCAATCACGCCACAAGAGCCGTTAGGCAGGTATTTCTCTGCAAGTTCATGATATTGGTCGCCTGGCAGTCCGCTGAAGTGAACCCATGCCACACGATGGTCGGCCTGTAGGAATTCGGCTACCTGCTGGGCGTTGGCGCAATGTTGCTTCATGCGTAGGTGGAGCGACTGCAGGCCGAGATTCAAAATGAATGAATTCATTGGGGCTGGAATTGATCCAAGGTCGCGCATCAGCTGAGCCACAAGCTTGGTGATGTAGCCCATCTTGCCAAATTTTTTAGCGTAAGTGAGGCCGTGGTAGCTATCGTCGGGAGTGCACAGGCCGGGGAACTTGTCGGCATTAGCGAGCCAGTCGAAATTGCCGCTGTCCACTACGCATCCACCTACTTGGCTTGCTGTACCGTCCATATATTTTGTTGTACTGTGGGTCACGATATCGGCTCCCCATTCAAATGGACGGCAGTTGATAGGAGTGGCGAAGGTATTGTCAACAATGAGTGGAACGCCATTCTTATGGGCAATGCGTGCAAACTTCTCTATGTCGAGCACGGCACATCCCGGATTGCTTATTGTCTCGCCGAAAACCACCTTTGTATTTGGTCGGAAAGCCTTCTGAATCTCTTCTTCTGGGTCGTTTGGGTTGACAAATGTGCATTCGATGCCCAATTTTTTGAGTGTTACACCGAAGAGATTGAATGTTCCGCCATAAATCTCGTTGCTTGTCACGATATGGTCGCCAGCCTCGCAGATGTTGAATACAGCATAGAAATTGGCTGCCTGTCCGCTGCTTGTAAGCACGGCTCCTACGCCTCCCTCAAGCTGTGCAATCTTCTGTGCCACAGCATCGTTGGTAGGGTTCTGCAAGCGTGTGTAGAAGTATCCTTCCTTCTTGAGGTCGAAGAGCATAGCCATCTCCTCAGAGTTGTCATACTTGAATGTAGTGCTCTGTATGATTGGCGGCTCGATAGGCTCGCCGTTCTTTGCCTCGTAGCCTCCCTGTACGCAGATAGAGGCTGTTCTTAAATTCTTCTTCATCTTTTTATTCTTAAATTTAGGCTTATTATATTGATTTTGGATGCGAAGGTACAAATAAAAGTGCTAATGAAGGCCATTTTTTCTTCTTATTTTTTGGGCTTTTATCAAAAGCAGACTAACTTTGTAGCAAATATGAAAGTGAAAGTTCAATTTAAAGTAATCTGAAAAATGAGAAAGATATTGTTCCTGTTGCCACCAATGGTGCTGGCTTTGGTGGTTGGAATGCTTACAAGTTGTCGTTTCGCTGCATCGTACAATGATGGCGACACTATAGCTGCATCAGAATTTGAGCCTGCTGATACTTCGCTTGTTTCAAAGCGTCAGGTCAAGGATACGCTTAATCATGTGGCGCAGAATATTGTTGATAGTACCGACATCTTCTATGTAGGCACAGGCTCTACAAGACAGTTCTTGCAGCTTGTTTCCTATCCGTCCAAACGCGACACGCTTGTATATGGTAAGACATTGCATATCAAGGTGAAAGGTAGCGCCGACTTCAACAGTATTGTTCGTGTAAAGTTCTATTTGCTTAATGGCAAAGATTCGCTGGTGAGTGCTGTTGAACAGGTGGAAATCAATTAGAACAATTCTACTGGATTGTCTTTGGCAATCTTGTCATTTAGTCATTTAGTCATTTAGTCATTTTCATTTCTGAATGCTTGTTATTTTGCTCTATAGTATAATATAAAATTTTATATTATACTATAGGGAATGACAACGACTTTTTATTTTTGATTTTGACTAAAGGACTAATGACTAAATGACTAAATGACAACATCGCCCTTTCTGTATGTTGTCTTTTATGTAATCTTTGATTTTCCAATTTCCATTATCCTGTTAATTCTTGTAGGGGACAACTATTGCATATTCGGAACTAACGTTGTAACTTTGCGGGCGAATCACAGAAATTACATGTAACCAAAAAAAGGGAAAGCTGTGAAGCCTTCCCTTGTGGTGAGTATGTTATTGCAATAAAACTTATGCAAATTATACGAGATACTGTGAGCTGATGCTCTCGTTGCTGATGACACGGCGGATTGTCTCAGCGAACATGTCAGCTACTGAGAGCTGCTTAACCTTTGCGCAACGGTTAGAGTAGGGGATAGAGTCTGTGAAGACAATTTCCTCAAGAGCTGAGTTCTGTACACGCTCAGAAGCAGGACCTGACATTACGCAGTGAGATGCGCATGCACGAACGCTCAGCGCTCCGGCAGCCTTCATGACATCGGCAGCCTTGGTGATAGTACCAGCTGTGTCAACCATATCGTCAACGATAACAACGTGCTTGCCCTTAACGTCACCGATAATCTGGATGCTCTCAACTACATTGGCACGTGCACGTGTCTTGTTGCAGAGTACGAGCGGACAGCCGAGATACTTGGCGTATGTGCTGGCACGCTTTGAACCACCTACGTCAGGCGAAGCGATTACCAAATCCTCTGTACTGATGTTGAGGCTCTGCAGGTAGGGCAGGATAACACCAGAAGCATACAGATGGTCGACAGGAACATCGAAGAATCCCTGGATCTGGTCGGCGTGGAGGTCCATAGTGATAAGACGGTCGATGCCGGCAGCCGAAAGCAGGTCGGCAACGAGCTTGGCGCCAATGCTTACACGTGGCTTGTCCTTGCGGTCCTGACGTGCCCATCCGAAGTAAGGAATTACGGCGATGATGTTGCGTGCTGATGCACGTTTGGCTGCGTCAATCATAAGAAGAAGCTCCATCAGATTGTCTGAATTGGGGAATGTGCTCTGTACGAGGAACACGTCACGTCCACGGATAGACTCTTCGTATGATACGGCAAACTCGCCGTCAGAGAACTTTGTTACAACCAAGTTTCCTAACGGACAACCCAAACTTTGACAGATTTTCTCTGCAAGGTATCTCGTGTTAGTACCAGAGAATACCAAAAAAGAGTTTTGCTCACTCATTTCCTAATTTGTTTTATGTTATATTATAGTTTTCTGTAATCTCTATTTTGCTGCCTTTTTGGCTAATTTCTACTTACGCTTATTTTTAGCCTACAAGCTTTCTGAGTTTCTCAAAGTGCGCTATCAGCTCCTTGTAATCTCTTTGGTGGTGTATGTTGAACCTGTTCCACAAGTCGCCACATATTACTATTCCACCAAATCCCAGGTCGCGCGCAAATTGAATGTTGTCGATGTTCATTCCGCCTAATGCGTAAACTTTCTTGTCTATCAGTCCGCAGTCGGCAGCCTTTGTCAGGCTGTTCATATCGAGGTCGGAGAGTACCGATTTATTCGACTGGCTGTTGAGTATGTTGCCAAGAAAAACATACGACGAGCTTTTCTTTGTCTCTTTGAGGTCTTCAATTCGCTTGCATGTGCGGCTTATTCGTCCCTTGTATCCTATTGGCTCCTGAATGGAAGCATCGTCAAGGTGAATGCCAGCAAGGTTGTATTCGTCTTTCAGATAGAAGTGCTCATGAACGGTAATCTTGTTGTATGTTGTGCTTGGAAGCAACGATAGTAGACGTTCTGAATAGATTGGCAACGAGCCTGGCTTATAAAGATGCAAATTATCCAACCCAGCTTCGAACAGGGCCGCAAGAATTTTGTCTTCTTCCACAAAGAATGTGGATTGAGTCATTATTGCTAACTTCATAGTCCGTATTTCTTAATTTAAATGCAAATGTAGGCAATTTTCTTTAAACAGGCAATTTTATGAATGACAAAATGTAACGGAATTGAAATTTGCAGTGTGTAGAGTATGAAATAATGGATGCAAATATATGGTATACGAAAAAAGGTCGCAAACAAGCAGGCTTGTACCTACTTATTTGCGACCTTATTATTTATTGGTAGATTTGAATAGTCAAATCTTCAGATGCAAGTTCTCTGCTATGATTACTCGCCCTTCTCCATCTTGGCCTTCAATGCTGCGAGAGCGTCGAGGTCGCCGAGAGTTGTAGAGGCAGCTACGTTGTTGATAGCTGGAGCAGCCTCCTTCTTAGCGGTGTGCTTGCGAACCGGCTTAGCCTCTTCCTTGCCTGCTTCGAATGTGCGGCTGTGTGAGAGGATAATGCGCTTTGTCTCCTTAACGAACTCGATTACCTTGAACTCGAGCTCCTCACCAAGCTGTGCCTGTGTGCCATCCTCCTTAACGAGGTGCTTAGGAGTAGCGAAGCCCTCACCACCCTCGTTGAGAGTGATAACAGCGCCCTTGTCCATCATCTCAGTGATCTTGCCAGTGTGTACTGAACCAGGAGTGTAGAGAGACTCGTATGTGTCCCAAGGATTCTCCTCAAGCTGCTTGTGGCCGAGGCTGAGACGACGATTCTCCTTGTCGATTTCGAGAACAACAACGTCGATGCTTGCGCCTACCTGTGTGAACTCTGAAGGATGCTTTACCTTCTTTGTCCAAGAGAGGTCAGAGATGTGGATGAGTCCGTCAACACCCTCTTCGAGCTCTACGAAGATACCGAAGTTAGTGAAGTTGCGAACCTTAGCTGTGTGCTTGCTGCCTACAGGATACTTAACCTCGATAGCCTCCCATGGATCTTCCTTAAGCTGCTTGATGCCGAGAGACATCTTGCGCTCTGCACGGTCGAGTGTGAGGATAACTGCCTCTACTTCGTCGCCTACGTGGAGGAACTCCTGAGCTGAACGGAGGTGCTGACTCCAGCTCATCTCTGAAACGTGGATAAGACCCTCAACGCCAGGAGCAATCTCTACGAATGCGCCGTAGTCAGCGATAACAACTACCTTACCCTTAACGTGGTCGCCTACCTTGAGGTTCTCGTCGAGAGCATCCCATGGGTGCGGAGTGAGCTGCTTCAGACCGAGAGCGATACGCTTCTTCTCGTCATCGAAGTCGAGGATAACAACGTTGATCTTCTGGTCGAGAGCTACAACCTCGTGAGGATCGCTTACGCGGCCCCAAGAGAGGTCTGTGATGTGGATGAGTCCGTCAACACCGCCGAGGTCAACGAATACACCGTAAGACGTGATGTTCTTAACAGTACCTTCGAGGATCTGACCCTTCTCGAGCTTGCTGATGATCTCCTTCTTCTGTGCTTCCAACTCAGCCTCGATGAGGGCCTTGTGAGAAACAACTACGTTGCGGAACTCCTGGTTGATCTTAACAACCTTGAACTCCATTGTCTTGCCTACGAATACGTCGTAGTCGCGTATTGGGTGAACGTCGATCTGGCTGCCCGGAAGGAATGCCTCGATGCCGAATACGTCAACGATCATACCACCCTTAGTGCGGCACTTGATGTAGCCCTGGATAACTTCCTCATTCTCGAGAGCTGCGTTAACAAGTTCCCAGCTCTTGCTCAGGCGAGCCTTCTTGTGTGAGAGAACGAGCTGACCCTTGCGGTCCTCCTGGTTCTCTACGTAAACCTCAACCTTGTCGCCTACCTTGAGGTCTGGGTTGTAACGGAACTCAGATGCAGGGATGATACCATCGCTCTTGTAGCCGATGTTTACGATAACCTCTTTCTTGTCTACAGAGATTACTTCGCCTTCAACTACCTGGTGCTCTGACACCTTGTTGAGGGTTTCGTCGTAAGCCTTTTCAAGATCCTGCTTGCTTACCTCTGAGCTGCCACCGTTCTCAAACTCGTCCCAGTTGAAGTCTGCCAACGGCTGTACGTTCTTTAAATCTGACATAAAAAATTAAATGTTAAAAATGTAATTAATAAAGTTAGACTTTATGTGAATTAAAAATCAGGGTGCAAAGTTAGACATATTTTCTTAAAATACAGATGCTTGTGAGTGATTTTGGCGTGTGGTTAATAATAATTAACGTTTTTGGCCTTAGAAAATGGCTTCTGTTTTGGGTGTTGTAGGGTATGGTACCTTAATTAGTAATCAAAATGCTTTGTTTTCTGCTTATTTTAAACTAACTTTGCAGAAAATATAACGTTATATGGGAATTTTTGGATTTTTTAATAAGAACAGAAAGGAAGTCCTCGACAACGGACTCGAAAAGACAAAGCACAGCGTTTTTGATAAGATACAACGTGCTGTGATGGGTAAGTCGACGGTTGACGACGAGGTGCTCGACAATCTTGAGGAGGCTTTGATTACATCAGATATCGGTGTGGAGACTACTCTGAAGATAATCAAGCGTATTGAGGAACGTGTGGCTCGTGACAAGTATGTGTCGACATCAGAGCTTAACCGAATCATGCGCGACGAGATTGCTTCGCTATTGACAGAGAATCATACTGGCGACAATGACGATTGGGATTTGCCTACCGAGCACAAGCCATACGTGATTTTGGTTGTTGGAGTGAATGGCGTTGGCAAGACTACGACTATTGGCAAGCTTGCCTATCAGTTCAAGAAGGCAGGTAAGAAGGTTTATCTCGGTGCTGCTGATACTTTCAGAGCTGCCGCTGTCGAGCAGATTTGTATCTGGGGTGAGCGTGTTGGTGTGCCGGTAGTAAAGCAGCAGATGGGCTCTGACCCGGCTTCGGTGGCTTTCGATACTTTGTCTTCGGCTAAGGCTAATGGTGCCGATGTCGTAATTATCGACACAGCTGGACGTCTGCACAACAAGGTGGGACTGATGAATGAGCTGAAGAAGATTAAGGATGTGATGAAGAAGGTGTTGCCCCAGGCTCCTGATGAAGTGCTCTTGGTGCTTGATGGCAGTACTGGACAGAATGCTTTCGAACAGGCCAAGCAGTTCTCGCAGGTGACACAGATTACTTCGCTCGCAATTACTAAACTCGATGGTACAGCTAAGGGTGGAGTAGTGATAGGCATCAGTGATCAGTTGAAGGTGCCTGTAAAGTATATCGGACTTGGCGAATCGATGGAGGCGTTGCAGTTGTTCAATAAGCGCCAGTTTGTCGACTCGTTGTTCAAACAGGATTAAGATAAAAGAATTAGATGAAGAAAGGACAGATAGATATCATAACGATGGGATGCTCCAAGAATCTCGTCGACAGTGAGACGCTTATGGCTAAGTTTGAAAAGGCTGGGTATAAGTGTACGCATGATGCAAAACGTATAGAGGGAGAGATAGTGGTTGTCAATACCTGCGGATTTATTGAAGATGCAAAGCAGGAGAGTATTGACACTATTCTCGAACTTGTACAGGCCAAGGAAGAGGGACGCATAGGCAAGTTGTTTGTCATGGGTTGTCTTTCGCAGCGATACAAGGAAGACCTTGAGAAGGAGATTCCTGAGGTAGACAAGTATTACGGCAAGTTCAATTACAAGCAGTTGCTCGTGGATTTGGGCGAACCGGAAACGCCAGTTACTGAGTCAGCCGAACGTCATATTACAACTCCTCGTCATTATGCCTACATCAAGATAAGCGAGGGTTGCGATCGACATTGTGCTTATTGTGCCATACCGATAATAACAGGCAGACACGTCAGCCGTCCAAAGGAAGAAATCCTTGCGGAAGTGCGCGAACTTGTAGAGCGAGGTGTTAAGGAATTCCAGATTATCGCACAGGAACTGACTTATTATGGTGTTGACATTGATGGCAAGCGCCATATTGCTGATTTGATAGCTGATATTGCCGATATAAAGGGTGTGAAGTGGGTACGCCTGCATTACGCCTATCCCAACCAGTTCCCGCTCGAATTGCTCGATGTGATACGCGAGAAGCCTAACGTATGCAAATATCTCGACATCGCCTTGCAGCATATTTCGGATAATGTATTGACACGCATGCACCGCAATGTTTCCAAAAAGGAGACAATGGAGCTGATTGAGAAGATTCGTGAAGGTGTGCCAGGCATCCATCTGCGTACTACACTTATGGTAGGTTTCCCAGGCGAGACCGAGGAAGACTTCCGCGAACTTGTCGACTTTGTCAAGTGGGCACGTTTTGAACGTATGGGAGCTTTCGCCTATTCGGCTGAGGACGGTACGTATAGTGCAGAGCATTATGAGGACGACGTGCCTCAGGAGGAAAAGCAACGCCGACTCGATAAGCTTATGGCTGTGCAGCAACGGATTAGTGCTGAGGTGGAGGCGCTTAAGGTTGGCACTGTGCTGAAGACAGTTGTCGACCGCAAGGAAGGTGACTATTATATCGGACGTACTGAGTTTTGCTCGCCTGAGGTTGACCCGGAGGTATTGATAAAGGCTGACCATCGTCTGCGTGTGGGAAGCTTCTATAATGTACATATTACTGATAGTGACGATTTCGACCTGTATGGTGAGGTGGTCGACTGACTGACGTTAAGCTAACCGAATGTCTATATGAACAACAAGGAATATATAGCCGAACTGTCCCGACATACGGGATTCTCGCAAGATGACACACAGCGTATGGTGCGTTGTGTGGTGGAATGTATGTCGCAGAAGTTTGATGAAGGCGTGGGAATCTGGATAGCCAATTTTGGAATCTTCGAGATCAAGAAGCGTATGGAGCGTATCGTTGTCAATCCGTCAAATGGGCAGCGTATGCTTGTGCCGCCAAAGATTGTTGTGGCTTTCAAGGCTGAGACATCGGTGAGAAAAACGGCTAATTCGGTTAAGGGTGCTATTGACATTACTGAGTTTTGTCAGACTTTGACCGAGCGCTACGGCTTGAACGACAATGACGCCTTGAGCTTTGTACATTTCATGTTTGAGACGGTCAGTGAAGAACTGCTTGTACATCCCGATGGAACAGTGAAGATAAAAGGACTTGGTTCGTTTAAGACAGGTCGCAGCAAATTTGCGTTTACTCCAGAGGTGATGTTGCGTGATCGTATCAACCGTCCTTTCCTACAGTTTGAAACGGTTGTGTTGAACGAAGGGGTAGACTTCTCGGAGATGGATGAAGATGACTTTGTGGATTCGGAAGACAATGAAGAGGAAATTTCTACAACAGAGACTGACATTGATAGCTTAGTTGAAACCAATACCGTAGAGAGGGCTATTCCAGTGGCAGAGGCTGCTATAGAAGCGAATGATGCTTTGCATAATGCAGATGAGCCAGAAGTTACAGCTGATGCTGTTTTGCAAAATGTAGAGGTTAAGACCGAACCTGCAGAGATGGTTAAGGAGAATTTGGAGTTGGCTGATGACAACGTTGAAGTCGAATCGTCAGTTGAAGCCGAATCCTCTGCCGAAAGTGAGGATGTAACTGATGTACAGTGCGAATGCAAAAAGGAGGATACAGCTGCTTGTAATCATTCGGATGTTGAGCAGTTGGAACGTGAACGATGCCGTAAGATGGCAGAGCTACTTATGTCTAAAAAAAATAAACATAAGGAAGAAGAACCAAAGGTGGTTTGCAGGCAAAAGAATCCCAAACTGACGTATTGGCTCTCTGCTTTGTCATTTTTGCTATTGCTTTGTATAGGAGCAGGGTTGTATGCGCTTTATGTAAGGATAGAGGCGAGAAATCAAGCCATAGAAAAACTTGAGAAGCAAATAGAAGAAAGAAAACAGGCATTGTCAAAGCAAGTAGTTGCTAAAAATAAAGTTCAACCAGTTGAAAAGGTTGAAAATAGTGAGTCGATAGCCAGAAAGGATTCTGTGGCAGAGACAAAGCCTGTTGCTGAGGTTAAGTCAGCCGTAGAGTCAAAGCCACAGGTGCAGACCAGTATAACAGATTATAACTATGACGCACGTGTGAGAACCGGTGCGTATGTTATAGTCGGTATAGACCAAGTGGTGACTGTCCAAAAAGGACAGACCCTTGCATCTATCAGTAAGGCTTTCTTGGGCGATGGCATGGAGTGCTATGTCGAAGTACTGAACAAATGTACAGAGGTGAAACCTGGTGAAAAATTGAAAATCCCCAAGCTTAAACTTAAGAAAAGAATCTGAAAAAATAACTGATTGTATGCAATAATTCGCTTCCCTTATATTATTAATAAGGTGTAGATTGTTGCCATGTTGCTTTTTGTCAACAAAAGAGGGTACGGACATGCTGTTTTTGCCCTTCCGAAATAAATAAGTTGGTTTTATTTGTTCTTCTCGAAAATAAATTGTAACTTCGCTATCGAAAGAACATTTAAATATTAACTTAATAACAAACAGCACATGAAGAAGTACAACTTTAATGCTGGTCCTTCAATACTCCCGCGTGAAGTGATTGAGAATACAGCAAAACAGATTTTAGATTTTAACGGCTCAGGACTCTCTTTGGCAGAGATTAGCCATAGAGCCAAGGACTTCCAGCCCGTAGTAGACGAGGCTGTAGCCCTTATCAAGGAACTTTTAGGAGTTCCCGAGGGATATTCTGTATTGTTCCTTGGTGGAGGTGCTTCGCTTGAATTCTGTATGGTTCCTTTCAACTTCCTTATCAAGAAGGCTGGTTATGTAAACACTGGTACTTGGGCTAAGAAGGCTATGAAGGAAGCAAAATTGTTCGGAGATGTTGTTGAAGTAGCTTCATCAGCCGAAGCCGGCTACACATACTATCCGAAGGACTACGAATGCCCTGCTGATTTGGATTATTTGCACATCACTACTAACAACACAATTTACGGTACAGAAATTCGTAAAGACCCAGAAGTTCCTGTAAGACTCATTGGTGATATGTCGTCAGACATCTTCAGCCGCCCAATTGACGTGGCTAAGTACGACTGCATCTATGCCGGTGCTCAGAAGAACCTTGCAATGGCAGGTGTTACACTTGTTATCGTGAAGGACGAAGTGTTGGGCAAGGCTCCTCGTCAGATTCCTACAATGCTCGACTATCGCACACACGTAGAGAAGGGTTCTATGTTCAATACACCTCCAGTAGTGCCTATCTATTGTGCTCTTGAGACATTGCGTTGGATTAAGAAGAACGGTGGAGTAGAGGAGATGGACCGTCGTGCCAAGGAGCGTGCCGAGATGCTGTATGCTGAAATCGATCGCAACAAGTTGTTCCGTGGTACTGTAGAGCCAGAGTCTCGCTCACTTATGAACATCTGCTTCGTTATGAACGATGAGTATAAGGATCTTGAGAAGCCGTTCCTCGACTATGCAGTAGCTCATGGTATGGTAGGTATCAAGGGTCACCGCTCAGTAGGCGGATTCCGTGCAAGCTGCTACAATGCTCTTCCGCTTGAGTGTGTAGAGGCTCTTGTTAAGTGCATGCAGGATTTTGAGGCAGAGCACTAAACTGTAGCGTTATCTTATCGTATAATTATTAAAAATCGTTTACTATGAAAATATTGGTGGCAACCGAGAAACCGTTTGCAGCAGCAGCCGTGAATGGTATTAAGGCAGAAATTGAAGGAGCGGGCAACGAGCTTGTTCTCCTTGAGAAATATACTGACAAGCAGCAGCTTCTCGACGCTGTAGTTGATGCCGATGCAATGATTATCCGTTCGGACAAGGTTACTCCCGAGGTGCTCGACGCTGCTAAGCAGCTCAAGATTGTAGTTCGTGCAGGTGCCGGATACGACAATGTAGACTGTGCTTATGCCAAGGAGAAGGGTGTAGTCGTTGAGAATACACCTGGACAGAACTCGAATGCTGTTGCCGAACTTGTATTCGGTTTGCTGGTTTATGCAGTTCGTAATTTCTACAACGGCAAGTCTGGTTCTGAACTTCTGGGCAAGAAGCTTGGTATTCTCGCTTTTGGTAATGTAGGTCGCAATGTGGCTCGCATCGCAAAGGGCTTCGGTATGGAAGTTTCTGCTTACGACGCTTTCTGTCCGAAGGAAGCTATTGAGGCTGCTGGTGTTACTGCTGTTGATTCGCAGGATGCTCTCTTCGAGAATTGTGATGTGGTTTCGCTCCATATTCCCGCTACTCCTCAGACCAAGCAGAGTATCAATGCCGCTCTTGTCGGTAAGATGAAGAAGAATGCTATCCTCGTTAACACAGCACGCAAGGAAGTAATCAATGAGCCTGAGTTGCTCAAACTTATGGAAGAGCGCACCGATATCAAGTACGTTACCGATATTATGCCTGATGCAGATGCTGAGTTCCGTAAATTTGAAGGTCGCTACTTCTCTACACCTAAGAAGATGGGTGCACAGACAGCCGAGGCCAACATAAATGCAGGTATTGCTGCTGCTAAGCAGATAAATGCTTTCTTCAATGAGGGATGCACTAAGTATCAAGTAAACAAGTAATATACATAAAGCCCTACCCCCAACCCCTCCCCATCGTAAAGAGGGAAGTAGAATGTTTATAAAAAATGATAATTCTCTGGGGATAGGGCTTTAACTGATTCCTTAAAATCTAAAAACGATTAAAAATTTTATGGCTACAATAAAACCCTTTAAAGGACTGCGCCCTCCACACGATTTGGTGGAGCGTGTAGAGTCACGACCTTACGATGTCCTCAACTCGGAAGAAGCCCGTGCCGAAGCAGGCGATAACGAGATGAGTCTTTATCATATCATCAAACCCGAGATTGATTTCGAACCAGGTGCAAGCGAGTACGACCCTCGTGTCTACAAGCAGGCTGCCGACAACTTCCGTAAATTCCAGGAGAAAGGTTGGCTTGTACAGGACGACAAGGAGCAGTATTACATCTACGCCCAGACAATGAATGGCAAGACACAGTACGGTCTCGTTGTAGGAGCCTTCGTCAATGACTATATGAACGGTGTAATCAAGAAGCACGAGCTTACTCGTCGAGACAAAGAGGAAGACCGTATGAAGCATGTGCGCGTATGCGATGCCAATATCGAGCCTGTATTCTTTGCCTATCCCGACAACAGCGTGCTCGACGAACTCATCAACCGCTATGCCGCTACAGTACCTGTTTATGATTTCATAGCACCTATTGACGGTTTCCGCCATCAGTTCTGGACAATTTCCGATGATAAGGACATTGCCACCATTACAGAGGAATTCCGCAAAATGCCAGCCCTCTACATAGCCGACGGCCATCATCGTAGTGCAGCGGCAGCCCTTGTAGGAGCCGAGAAGGCTAAGCAGAATCCGCAGCATGTAGGCAATGAGGAGTACAACTACTTCATGGCGGTATGTTTCCAGGCTTCACAGCTTACAATCCTTGACTACAATCGTGTAGTAAAGGATTTGAATGGAATGTCGTCGGAGGAGTTCTTGAAGGCATTGGAGGCTGACTTCATCGTTAAGTGTGAGGGCGCTGACGAATACAAGCCACAGCATCTGCACGAGTTCTCGCTCTATCTTGACGGCAAGTGGTATTGTCTTGAGGCCAAGGAAGGAACATACGACGGCACTGACCCAATCGGAGTGCTCGATGTAGACATCTCAAGCCGACTGATTCTCAACAAGTTGCTTGGTATAACAGATTTGCGTTCTGATAAGCGCATCGATTTTGTCGGTGGTCTTCGCGGACTCGGCGAATTGAAGCGTCGGTGGATAGTGGCGAAATGCGTGTGGCTTTAGCTCTCTATCCCGTCACAATGCAGCAGATTATGGACATAGCCGACAGCGGCAAGATTATGCCTCCTAAGGCTACATGGTTTGAGCCGAAACTCCGCTCTGGGCTTGTTATCCACAAACTTGGTTAAGTTATTAGTTTTTAATTAATACCTTACAGTAGGAGGTTATGGTGTCCACGCCTTAGCCTCCTATTTTTGTTATTTATTGGCTTTCATTTGTTGCGAGATTATTAATTAATAACTGATAATTAATAATTTATAATTTATTTGCACTATCTTTGCATATTATTTATTGAACAACGAGCAAATGGAGCTGATAGATGAATATTTGACAATAACAGACAGCCCTGCAGAGGGCTTTTACAGTGAGAAACGAAGCAAGTTTCTCGCTTTTGCCTTTCATGTCACCACAGAAGAGGAGGTGAAAAACATTGTTGCCGAACATCGCAAGAAGTATTACGATGCCCGCCATGTTTGTTGGGCATATACTCTCGGAGCCGACCATTCGCAATTTCGTGCCAATGACGATGGCGAACCGAGTAGCACTGCCGGCAAACCAATACTCGGACAGATTACTAAAAACGACCTTACAGATATCCTCATCATCGTTGTGAGATATTATGGAGGAGTGAATCTTGGCACTAGTGGACTCATAGTAGCCTATCGCACAGCAGCTGCTGAAGCTATAGCCGCTGCCGAGATCGTGAAGCTCTACAAGGAAGAGGAGGTAGTCTACGACTTTCCTTATATAATGATGAACGATGTGATGAAGATAATCAAGGAGATGTCGCCTCGCATTGTAGGTCAGACTTACGACAACACCTGTGAGATACGATTGTCAATAAGGGCCTCGGAGGCTCCGGTATTGAAAGAGAAATTAGAGAAACTGTCGTTCAAGGACGACTGAACCGAAAATCCATAAAAAGCCCATAGAAGCTTATATAACTAAACCCAATGAACAAATATTTATTCTCTATATGTATGGCAGGTGCAATGTTCTTGCATCCTGCCTCTGCCCAGAATAATTTGGACAATCTGTTGGCACCTCGTGTCACTGGTGTTTCTCCATCCGATGCCTATATTGGTTTGAGCAGAATGGCTGATGGAGAAATCAGACATTACAATTATGGTGAACACCCTGAGGAAGACAAGCCTCTTAATCTGTCGAGCCGTGATAACGGACTTACTTGGAAGAAGGTTCACCTCTCGCGTGATTTGTCCTATGCCGACCAACGCTCACCCGTGAGCGGAGAATATATACGTCTGTTTTGTGCTAACAATAAAGTATATGCCATGCGCACAGATGGAGGACTCGACGGAGGACGCACCATCAAGGTTATTGACAACAAGGCTGGCATCATGAACAAGCCGCCTATCTTTATCCGTAATGGCAAGCGCATTATCTCAGGTGCCCACCGTACCGACCGGAGTGGCTCTTATGTATATTATTCTGATGATGACGGACTTACGTGGAAAGCATCTACCCAAGTCACTGCTCCCCCTCATGTGAAAGGCGGTTTTCATCAAGGAGTGCGTTGGAATCATAATGCTGTAGAACCAACGATAGTTGAGCTTAATGACGGACGCCTTTGGATGATTATGCGCACAGCACAAGACAAGCATTATCAGTCGTTCTCGTCAGATGGCGGCGAGACATGGAGCGAGGCGACACCCTCTCCTTTCTATGGAACCATCACAATGCCTACGTTGTATCGAATGGGTGATGGCCGACTGCTGTTCTTTTGGTGCAATACCACTCCTTTGCCCGAATTGCCTACTGCCAATGGAGTATGGGATGATGTGTTCACCAATCGCGACGCTCTGCATGCTGCTATCTCCGAGGACGATGGAAGAACATGGATAGGATTCCGCGAATTGCTGCTTAATGATGAGCGAAATTCAAGTAACTTTGGCACAACACGGCCTGGCGAAGACAAGAGTGTACATCAGGTGCAGGCTGTAGAGGTAGCACCTGGCAAGATTCTTGTGTCTGCCGGACAGCATAAGTTATGTCGCAAGTTGCTTCTATTTGATGTAAAATGGCTATACGAAAAGGAAAGAACATGCGACTTCAGTGAAGGGTTGGCCAATTGGTCTGCATTCCGTTATTATAAAGGCATTGTGGGACATTGTTGCTACAATCGCCAGGTGGCCCCTCTACTGACTGCTCATCCCGACAATGCGCAACTTAAGGTAATGCGCATAGGCTATACACCCAACGATTCTTTGCTTAATGATGTGGATGGAGCCTTATGGAATTTTCCTGCCACACGAAATGGAGAGGTTGGTGTGCGTGTCAAGATGGGCGAATCGTCCAAGCCTATTCAGCTTATCTTAAACGACCGATGGTTTAATCCTACCGACAGTGTGTCTGCTGCTGAAGGTTTATACGTTATTTCCATTAGCCGCAAGCACTTGGGCATTAAGGACAACCGCTGGCATGACTTAGTGGTGAAATGGGAAGAAAACAAGAACGCATCTGTTTGGATAGACAATAAGAAACGCCATAGCATAAAATGCAGGAAACGTACCGAGCATGGCGTCTCCTATTTGCATCTGTTGGGAGGACGCATTCCCGATAATACTGGCGTGTTGATAGAAAAAGTATATAGCAAAAGCCGATAGGGGAAAAATAAATCTTTGAATGTATGATAAGGCTATGGCGAGAACGCCATAGCCTTATTCATACTACATTTCTACCTGATTAACAATCTCTCCATCAAACATATGAATTACTCTATCTGCATAATTCGCATCGTGTAGGAGTGGGTCACCATCACTATGGTTGTGCCCTCCTTGTGCAATTCCGAAAGCAAGTCCATCACTTCCTTGCCATTCTTTGAGTCAAGATTACCCGTAGGCTCATCGGCAAGAATCAGTTTAGGACGAGGAAGTATGGCTCGGGCAATGGCTGTGCGTTGCTGCTGACCACCCGAAAGCTGCGAAGGGTAATGCTTGGCACGATGGGATATAGCCACACGCTCCATCACCTCCTCGGCACGCTTGCGGCGTTCCTTGCCCGACACTCCAATATAGAGGAGCGGCAACTCGATGTTCTCCACCACATTCAACTCATCAATGAGGTTGAAGCTCTGGAACACAAAACCTATCATGCCTCTTCTTATCAAGGTGCGCTCACTCTCCTTCAGCGTGCTCACATCCTTGCCGTTGAGCAGATAGCTGCCGCTTGTGGGATTGTTGAGCAAACCTATTATATTAAGTAATGTGGACTTGCCGCAACCCGAAGGTCCCATAATGGCTACAAACTCGCCTTCCTTCACCTCCAAGCTGACGTTGCGGAGTGCCCAAGTCTCTACTTCTTCTGTCTGAAATACTTTCTTTATATTATCTAACTTAATCATAATCATTTTGTTTTTTAGTAAATTAATATTATTCCTTAGCCAAAATCTCTGAAGGGTCCACCTTCATCGTCTTGTGCACCTGCCAAGCTATGATGACAACAATGAAGACAGCCACTACCAATACACCCATGAGTATAGGTACTACTGGATTTATTTCTACCATATCGAATATCTGACTCAAAACAACGTGGAACAGCAGCATGACTACCACCGCAAACACCATAGCAATGATGCAAATCAACATATATGTGCGTCCGAACAGCTTGGCAATATCCTTTGTCAAGGCACCATTCACCTTGCGTATAGCCACTTCCTTCTTGCGAGTCTCAGTATCCAACATCACCGTACTGAAGATGCTTATCATGCAGATAGCCAGACTCACTACAGCCAGGGCCCACGCAATAGATTGCAGTATCTCTACCATAAACATCTCAAAAGCTATTCTATTACGCAGATTGGTTGACATCTGTGCCACCACTGTAGGCTCCAATTGCTGGATGGTTCTATCTACAGCAACCTCCATCTCCTTATATTCTCCCGGCTTTGCCACAAGAATATAATCATTGGTTTCATAGCTGAATTTTGGGTCAATGACGATGAACGTATACATGTCGTACTTCATATTCTGCACATAAGGTATCGACTGGAATGTGCCGGCAATCTTGTACGAATCATTATCTATGGTCAACATATCATTAGGAGCAACACGATGCTGGCGCATGTGCTTATACAACTCCTCATTCACCAAAATACATTTCTTCTTGTCGGCTTTAGGCTTCCAATTCACCTTGATTTTCATGAAGTCGAGCAACGATGTGTCTGATGTGTTTCGAATGCGATAATGTGTCACGATTCTGTCACCTTGCCAAGCTGCCTTGCTGAATTCCTCGTTCTCAGCCAGTTCGTCAATTTTCCAATATCCCCAGCTATAAGGAATCCATCGTTCCACCTGCGGCAAATGGATTAGTTTGTCTCTGAGGCGCTGGCTGTTTTCTGCATCATAGGTCTGCATATACAGACTCTGCTTGTATGGTCTCTCGTCGTCGGGTATATGGTTGTATTCAGCCATCTTGCCCGCCCAGCACAAAAGGCAGAAAGTAACACCCAGGAAGAACATACTGATCATCACCTGCACACACAGCATCGTGTTGCGGAACCAATGGTTATGGCTTCGTCTCATTCCAGAATCGAGCGTTTGTGTACGTCGGCAAATGCGACTCAGCACAATCCATATAACGGCAAGACACAGCACGATGACCACCAAGCCAATTACCAGACTATAGAGATACAGATGACTGATTGTTCCAAGTTCAAAGGTGATTTCAGCAAACTGAGGCATTGCCAGATAATCACAAATCCAGGCTCCCATAAACACAGCCATAATATAAGCCAGCAGCACAATCATCACCACCTCGGTAGCAAACATCGAGAAGAGTTGGAGGCGTGTGGCACCATTGGTAATTCGAAGCGAGATTTCACGTCTGCGCATCCAGAACAACTGCGCATGCATCCTCATAAAACCGATGATGGCAGCCAGCAGAATCAGTGAACTTATCAGATAAGTGATGGAACAACCTGTGGCAGAAGATGCGTTTTCTTCATCCAACTGCTCTTTCAATGGTCGTATATTAGTCTTCAGTCCCAAAGGTTTCAACCTGCCGTTCACCTCAGCTTCCAGCTGTTGTGGAGTGGAACCATCTTTTAATACCACATACAATTGTCGGGCAAAATACTGATAGAAATCCATATCCTCAAACTCGCATGGCGAGAAGTATAGAGCAGTAGGTCTTCCATTAATCTCATTCAATGATAAGTCTTGATAAACATCCACTATTCTCAACTGATAATTATCGTCGCCTTTCATTAAGTTGACGCTTGTTCCCACAGGATTCCTGTCTCCAAAGATTTGCTGTGACAGTTTTTTGCTGATAATGGCATCATGCGTATCAAGCACCTTTATTTTCTCTCCCGTGATGGCAGAACGGTAACCTGCAAAGTTGGGATAATGACGTTCAATAAGAATGGGTTCCAACTGCATCTTGCGCTTTGTCTTGTCGCTTAGCGTAAACTCAGCAGATCCGCCAGACATCAATCCGTTAGGAGCGTAAGGACCTTGTTCAATGCAACGGAGTCCTCCATTCGCCTTTATTGCTCTTATGATATCACCATTGGCGTTAATAGGATCGTCGGTTTGACGCTTTTGGATGGAATCGAATCGGATGGTATAAACTCTGTCATAATAAGCTTCATGGCTAATTGATGGCATACGGAAATTCTGCAAAAACGAATGCACCACAGCAAGCGTCACCATACCGATGGCAAGCGACAGGATGCTGCCTAAAGTCTGCACCTTGTACTTTAGAATGTTGCGCAAGGCAACCTTCAGGTTGTGTAATAACATGTTCATATCTATAATGGTTTTTATTTTAAATCAAACTCTTCTTTATTTGAAATTTTGTCGTATCCACTAACGACTACTTTGTCGCCTGCCTCCAAGCCTGAGGTTATCTCACATTGCTGCGGATTCTGTCTGCCCACAGTTATGCTCACTCTCTTTGCCTTCTTGCCGTCAGCCGACACTCGGAATATCCAATAACCATTGGTGGTTTGCAGGAAGTCGCCATTAGGTATCACTAACGCTTGCTCTGGCTTGCCCAGTTCCAGCAGTACCCTATAGCTCTTGCCCAATCGAATGTTGGAGGGAGTGTGCTTGGCAAAGGTCAGTTCACAAACAAACTTATGGTCTTTGACCTCAGGAATCACCCTCGACACACGAAGCGGATACCTACGACCTTCGTATTCGATGTTGGCAGGAAGACCAGTTGTGATGCGGTCGATGTAATATTCAGCCAACGTCACTTGCATTTTGAATTGGCTCATCACCTTAATCTGACCGATGCTTGCCCCCGATGCAACCTGCTGACCTTGTGTTACGCCCACATAACTAAGTTGTCCGCTTACGGGAGCACGCACCACCAGTTTGCTTGTGCGTCCTTTCACTCTCGACAGCTTCTTGTCTGCCTCAGTTCTGTTGGCGGCAATCATCTCCTGCTTCAGTCGTGTAGACACAGAGTCGTGCTTGAGATATTGCATCTGCAATACCACTTTTTGGCGTTGGTATTCGTAATCCTCCTCAGCCATTTCCAGTTCAGCTTTACTCTTTATGCCCATGCGATATTCCTCGCGGCTCTGCTTGAGCGACTTCTTCAGGCTGTTCATCTGGTGCTTAGCGTCCAAGGCTTGTTGCCGAAGGTTTATGCTCTTCTGATTCATCTCTATCTCCTGCTCACGACAGTTGCGTAGGTTTTTGCTCCAAGCGTCCTGCTCATCGTCGATAGAGTGGTATAGTTCAGGATTCTGAAGCACAAGTATCGTGTCGCCTTGTTGCAGCATGGCTCCTTCCTCAGCCACCACACGCTCCACAAATCCATTCTCCATAGCGTTCACCTGGATGGTCTTGATAGGTTGCACCAATCCTTCCACATCCACATATTCCATAAAAGGAGCCTTCGTCACTTCGGCTATCACGACACTGTCTTTATCCACACGCTTTGTGCCGGATGTTATTATCACAAAGATGGTATATACGAGCAGTGCCAAGCCCGTAGCACCAGCCAATATATGATAGCGATAGCGTATGTGCCAAGGTTTAGGTTTTTTCTTTATGTCCATATTCTATTGTTGTTAATCATTGATAGGCAGTTCTTCTTTCAGTTCTTTATTATGCTCGAAATCATATCCAGTCATACTTCGGAGCATGTAGTATAAGCTCCAATAAGTCTGCATCGTGGCTATATGATTGCGTCGGGCGGAGTCTTTGTCGCTGATTGCGGCATTGAGGTCGAGTATTGAGTTGCGCCCCATGATGTATAGTCTTCGTGCCACCAAGTGTCTCTTTTCGGCACGTTGGTCGGTAAGCGAAGCCACATGCACCTTTCTTGCTTGCATATTAAACTGAAGCACAAGTTTTTCTACATTCTGATAAAAATCCCTCATGCCTTGCTCCACCTGGGTGTTGGTAAGGGCTAATTGCGATTTAGCCTCTCTCACTCTTCCCTTGCCCCTTCCCCAGTCAAGTATAGGCAGTGTTATGGTGATGCTTGCCGATTGCTGACTCATAGGGTTGCGATATACAGCTCCTATGTCAGAGCCCGTTTGCGATAGTCCGAACTGCATATATAGGTCGGCTTTTAAGCCTGCGTTGGCACGGGCTTGCGACAGACGGCTCTCGCTCTCCTTTAGAACTCTGCGATAATAGTCGGGGTCGGGACTGTTGGTCAAGGCCAATTCCATAGCCCGCTGTAATGGAACCTCAAAGGCAGGTACCTCATCGGGAATCTGCAACCTCACGTCTTGCGATTGTCCCAATCCAAGAAAGGAGCGTATGGTTTGCATCTTCTCTCGCAATGTCACTTGTGCATCCATCACATTGGTTTCCTCATTCAGTCGGTTAATCTCCAATTGCAGCATCTCGTTTTCCGAGATAGTGCCATTGTCATATCTTCCTTTTGCCATCTGATAGAGAGTGTCGGCAGAAGCGAAGTTTTGTCGTGCCATCTCCAATTCGGTTTGTGCCGATGCCAAAGCGAAGAAATGCTCACATGCCTTGGCAGATACAATCTCCAATGTCTCGGCATACCGCTTCTTGGATTCTTGATAGCGGATAGGTTCTATACGTCTGTCCCACTTCAATGAGTTGTAGCCAAAAAGACTCTGCTCATATCCCACAACGAAAGGGTTGCTGCTGTATACTGTTGTCTTGTTGCGCAATTCATCCAGTCGGTTGAGCGAACTCTTCATAAAGAGGCTACCTCCCGTGAGGGCAATATTTTGGTTTATCTTCAGTGCGAGGTCGGCACCCAACTGGTCTTGTTTGATAAAGTTTGCCGTACCATCCGACAAGGTTATCTTGTTCACCTCCTTATTAATATAAGGTGAAGAAGATAGCGACAGCGAAGGCAGATAGTTGGCCTTGTGGTATCTGTATGCCCAATAAGCCGACAGAAAAGTGTTGCGCGCGCTTTGTACAGACGGCGATTGCCGTTGAGCCATCATTATGGTGGCTGGCAAATCAAGCAGCAATGTGTCTGTCTGTGCCCGTAGATTCATGGCACAGAAAGCTACACCTATTAATATATATAACTTGGTTTTCATATTCATAACTTTTGCAAAACACTATACAAAAGCTATGCCATAAGAGTAACTTCTTGATTATGAAGAAGATGGTAAAAGATGGAGATTTTGTATGTGTGCGAAACCGCACGAATAGTGTGCGATTTCGCACGGTGCGCACACATAAATTATGCAGGCAGCACCACATTGAAGGTTGTTTTGACACCAGGTTGTGATGAGGCTGTAATAGTGCCCCCATGCAAGGTTACGATCTGCTTGCAAATACTCAACCCGATGCCCGAACCGTTTGTTTTGGTTGTGAAGAATGGCACAAATATGCGATTCAACACCTCTGGCAAGATACCCTTACCATTGTCAGTAATGGAAATGATAAAGTTGCGCTTGTTGCTTGAAAGATGAGTTGACAGTCTTACGCAAGGTTCTTTGCCTTTAACATTGTCTGAGGATTGCTGATAGTTGTTCTCAACAGCCTCTTGCGCATTCTTCAGCAGATTGATGAGCACTTGTTCTATTTGTGAGCGGTCGATGCTCAGCACTTGCTCCGCATTTTCTATATCATAATGGAATATATGGGCAGGGTAAAGGTGCTGCAAGTCGGCAATAATGTCGCCTATCATCACATTCGCCAATTGAGGCTGAGACACATGTTGCAACTTGCGGTAATTCTCAACAAACTGCAGCAATCCGTTGCTCCTACGGTTGATGGCTTGTAGGGCCATGCGCAAATCATCGTGTTCAAGAGTGTTTTGATCAACACCTTCGCATAGTGTGTCGGCAAGAGATATGATAGGAGTGAGCGAGTTCATTATCTCATGAGTCAAAACTCTCACCAACTGTTGCTGGGCATCGGTCTCATTCTTTTGAATCACGGGTTGCACATTCTGGAGAGTATAGAGTCTGTAGGCAAATCCCTTGTTGAAAAAGTTTACAACACTCAACATGAAGTCTGCCTTCTCCTCATTCCGATTATTGTTGTTGGCTATCAGTTGCACAAGTCTCTGTTGTCCGGGCTTCAATGCCTTCATTGTTTCAGGTAGTGTGTCGTCAACAACCTTTAGGTCATGCAGGCGATTGATGGCAAAACCGCATAGTCCATCCACTGCGGCCCTGTTCATCCAGTGTACTATGCCTTGTTCGTCAGCCACTATCAGGAAGGCGTTGATGGTGTCGAGCATAGTGCCGAAGTATTGATACTTGGCTTCTTGGCGCATGGTGGTCTCGCGAAACTCATTCACCACCTCATTGATTTGTTGCGCAAGCCTTCGCTCTTCGCCCTTTAGATGGTCGAGCGAATACTGTAGCGAGAAATCGCGTGTGCGTATGGCCTCAATCAGTTGGCGCATCCGCTCGTCGCTCTTGTTGTTTAATATATTGCTGATTATTGACATTGTTGTGATATCTGTGTGAGGTTAGGTTCATCATATTCCTAATTTCTCAATCTTGCGATAAAGTGCGAATCGTGTTATGCCCAACATTTCGGCAGCCTGCGTCAGATTGCCGTTGCTCAAGGATATTGCTCGCTTTATTGCCTCGCGCTCCAATGTTTGCAGATTGAGCGATTCTACATTCTCAATGCCTCCGATGGTTAGGTAGGAAGCTGAGGCTGTGGAAGAAGTCTCCAGTCGGATGTCTTCAGCTGATAGCTCTGGCTTATCGTTCAGCACAATTGATCGCTCAATGCAATGTTGCAGCTCGCGCACATTGCCAGGCCAAGTGTGCTGCATGAGTTTCTTTTTGGCAGAAGCTCCAAGCACAACCTTTCCCACACTGTATTTGCCGGAATATATATTCAGGAAATGCTCTGCCAATAAGATGATGTCTTCGCCACGTTCGCGCAATGGAGGAAGATGCAACTCGATAGTGTTAAGACGATAGAAGAGGTCTTGACGAAACTCGCCCTCACCGACCTTTTTGCACAAGTTGGCATTGGTGGCAGCAAGAATGCGCACATCCACATTGTTCACCTCATTTGAACCTATGCGTTGTGTCTGTCTCTTCTCTATCATCGTCAGTAGTTTTTGCTGTGTCTGCAGATTTAGGTTGCCTATCTCGTCAAGAAAGAGAGTGCCTTCGTTGGCTGTCTCTACTCTACCTTCCTTTGCCCCCTTGGCATCAGTAAAGGCACCCTTCTCATAGCCGAAAAGCTCACTCTCGAAAAGATTTTCAGGTATACATCCCAAGTCGATATTCACAAACGGCTTCGTGTTTCTTACCGAAAGATTGTGCAAGGCATGGGCCACAACATCCTTTCCAGTGCCGTTCTCTCCCGTAATCAACACATTGGCATCGGTAGAAGCCACGCGCTTGATTTGGGCTTTCAAATCAAGTATGGCAGGACATTCACCTATGAAACGGGCAAATGCTTCTTGTGGGCTGACCTCGGTGATAATGTCTTGCTTTTGGTTGTTAATATTCCGGTTTCTCTCCTTGCTCAGTTCCACGGCACTCTTTACTGTGTCGAGCAACTTTTTCTTGTCCCAAGGTTTGGGTATAAAGTCGATTGCACCAGCCTTGATAGCCCTTACGGCCTTTTCGGTGTCAACGTATGCTGTGATGAAGAGCACCACACTCTTAGGATTGTGCTTTAATATCTTGTCCAACCATTCATATCCTTCCTCGCCACTGATAGCATCACGATGGAAGTTCATGTCGAGCAAAATCACGTCAGGCTTGAACGAATCCATAAAATCTATGATTCTCTCGGGCGTATTGATCACTCTGACAGCCTCAACGTGTGGTTTTAGGAGCATATTGAGCGACAAGAGCACATCCTCATTGTCGTCTACTATCAGTATCTTTCCACATTTATCTATTGCCATGATTTAATTGATTTGTTCTTTTATACAAATGTATATAAAATTTTCGAATTAAAAGTCACTTTAGATAAAAAACGAAAAAAGACAGTACAAAGGTAAAAGATGTTCTTTTTTGATAATTGAAGTTGTTAATAAAAACAATGGACAATCACGATTGTAGCTTTTAATCGTAATTGTCCATTGTGGTTCAGTCGTTATTAAAACGTTGGCGCGACCTTTTCAGTATATCAGCCACGCTGACGTTTTTCTTAGTATTGCTACGCTGCCATTGCAGCTTACGCTCTTCGTAGTCGCGTCGCTGTCGTTCAAGAAAGTTGTCTGCCATGGCTGCATTTTATTTGAACTTGCTGTAGATGACGCTTATGGTTATCTTGCTGTCCTTGGTGTCGTTATTGCCACGTACCAGACGAGTGCTTGTCATCGACATGTCGTTGTTTACGCTTATCAGTTCCGTTGCACCGCTCGAGGTGTCGTAGCTAACGCTGACGGGTATCAGTACCACCTTGTTCCAATCGGTGTCTGTGCGGTCTGCCTTGTCGTAGAGGTTCTTTATCAGACTTCCGATATTGTTGAATGTGTACGTATTGGTAGCGCTGCTGTACGATGCGAGATACGACGTCTTGTAGTCGGCTGTACGGTTGTTCTCGAAGAAAGCCTTCACGTCGCTCTTGGGCAGCATGAGCAGCGTTTTAGGAGCGCTGAGAGTGTACTTGCTGTCCTGGGTGTTGTTGATACGACGCAGCACAACCTTTGCCGAATTGATAGTGTCGTTCTTGTGGCTGTACACCTTTCCGCCAACGGTATATTCCTTCTCTACAATCTGCGTCACGGGCAGGGTGAGTTCGGTGTAGATGCCTGCTGGCGACTTGATGTAGGTGCATGAGGGGTCGGCTACGAGCTGGCTAATGACGTTCTGGTCGTTCTGTATTCTTGTAGTTTGCAGCACCTCTTCAGTTCCAGGGAACGAAGCCATGGCTGCATAGATGGTGTCCTTTTTAGTTCCGTCAGTCTTTGTATAAGTGGTCTTGTGGCGGAAGTAGACGTTGAGTTGGCTCAGACGGATGTATGCCATTGAGCCTATGCCGCTTGTGGTCTTGAAGTAGAATCCAGGAACGAGATGGTGTATGAAGGCATAGGCGTTCTTGAAGTATTCAGGGTGCTCATAGTATGCGTTCATGATCTTCGTGCCGTATTTGGTGCTTAGCGGTATGCGTATGCTGGGCATGTAGTCGCTGCCGTAGCGTGTGCTCTCGTCGACGTTGAGGTCGGTGAGCGTGTACATCTTGTCGACTTTCATCGACTGCGGCGTGATGTATTCGGCTTCGGGGTTGAAGTCGGTGTAGAATTTGCCTGTTTCTGGCACGGGCTTGGCAAGTTCTACGGCCGAGAGCTTCATTGTGGCGAGCGAGTCACCGAAGTAGTTAGTGTAGTAGAGGCGTATGTCGCATGAGTCGGCCATGATGCGGTTGTTGATGTCAAGGCTCTTAATGCTGTCCTTCTCGGGGAACGTGAAGTCCTCGGGGGTGTAGAACTGTGTCATGAAGCAGTTTGTGAGGTAGGCTCCGGTCTCGGGGTCGCGCACCTTGCCGAGGTATCCTGTCGAGCTGTTGGAGAGTACAGCTCCCATAGCAGCCGAATTAGATATTATCCCGAAAGTGTCGGTTGTGATTTCGAGCTTGTCGGCATTGTCGATGAGCGACGAGCCAATCTCGCTTGTATTGTCGTCGCACGATGCCAACGCTATAGAGGCAAGCGCTATGCCTGCCAGTAGTTTTATTTTCATCTTACAGTAAAAATCTAATGTTAGATATAAAGCCCCTTTATGTGTGTTAGAGGCTTTCGTAGAAGGCTTTATAGGCATCGCCGGCTTCGTTGCCGGGGTAGGGTAGCACCTTTATGCCCTTACTTTTTGCATACTCTATGAGTTCGGGGTAGGCGTTGGCTTCGGCTTCTACCACTGCATCACTATGGTCGATGGCGAGCTTGCACATTTCGGTGAAGTCGAAGTCATCATTGTAGTCAGCGAGGCTTTCTACGGTCACGTCCTTGAATTCGAGGCATCGCTTGAAGTTGTCGCCTATCTTTTTTGTGAGTCCCTGGCTGAATATTGAGGTGATAACCTTTGTACCTGCAAATGTAGGCTCGTCCTTGTATGCAGTTTTGATGAAGAGGGGCACGATGTATCCCATCCATCCCTGGCAGTGTATAGCCTCGGGCGACCATCGTAGTTTCTTCACGGTTTCGAGTACTCCTCTTGCGAAGAATATGGCTCGCTCGCCGTTGTCGTCGTATTCCTCACCGTTGTCGTCGACAGCCATCTTGCGCTTCATGAAGTAGTCGTCGTTGTCGATGAAGTACACCTGTAGTCGTGTCTGCGGTATTGAGGCAACTTTGATGATGAGCGGGTGGTCGGTGTCGTCGATTACGAGGTTCATTCCCGAAAGGCGTATCACCTCATGTAGCTGTCCTCTACGTTCGTTGATATTGCCCCACTTCGGCATGAATGTACGTATTTCGAAACCCTCTTCCTGCATTTTGCTTGGAAGGTCTCTGCCCATTACAGAAAGTGTAGACTCTGGAACGTACGGGGATATCTCCTGATTGATGAATAAGATTTTCTTTGCCATGCTTGATTCTTTTATTGTCGCGCCGATTCGGTTAAATTTTGTTTGTGTGCGCGTAAAAACAGGTGCAAAGGTATAAAAAAAAGTTCAGAAAAACCGTCGTTTTTTATTAATAACGCAATTTGGGTGCTGTATTTGTCATATTTTTAGATTTATTCTTTCGCATTTAAGAAAAATGTTGTTATTTTGCATTGAAATTTCAAAAGGATAAACGCTTTGAGCGGTTGTCAGGATTTTTTCGTGTGATCAAATTGGCAACTGGCTTATGGCAATAAAATTAAAATGATGATGAAACTGTTCAGAAGTATTGTTGAACTTCAGAATGAGTTGTTCGAAGTTCGGAAGGAAGGAAAGTCAGTAGGTTTAGTTCCCACTATGGGCGCTCTTCATGAGGGCCATGCGTCGCTTGTAAGCCGCAGTGTGGCTGAGAACGATGTGACTGTAGTGTCAGTATTCCTCAATCCGACCCAATTCAACGACCAGAGCGATTTGGAGCGTTATCCGCGCACGCTTGATGCCGATTGCGCTTTGCTAGAGCAATGTGGTGCCGACTATGTGTTTGCACCGTCTGTAGAAGAGATGTATCCCACTAAGGATAACAGGCATTTTGAATTTCCTCCTGTCACTACGGTGATGGAAGGCGCCCATCGTCCCGGTCACTTCAATGGCGTGTGTCAAGTGGTGTCACGCCTTTTCTATATAGTACGTCCCGACAGAGCTTATTTTGGTGAGAAGGACTGGCAGCAGATAGCTGTTGTAAAGGCTTTAGTGCGCTATCTCGGACTGAAGCTGCAGATTGTAGAGTGCGACACAGTGCGCGAGACCGATGGCTTGGCAAAGAGTTCGCGCAACACTCTGCTTGCTGCCGACGAGCGTGCTATAGCCCCTAAGATTTACAGCGCGCTCAAGGCTGGCAAAGAATATGGGGCCACCCATACGCTCAAGGAGACACATGACAAGGTGGTGGCCGACATCAATGCCGTTGAGGGTCTTGAGGTGGAGTATTTCTCTATTGTCGACGGCAATACCTTGCAGGAGGTGGAGTCGTGGGATGACAGCCAGTACATTGCAGGTTGCATAACCGTATATTGCGGTAAGACCCCGATACGACTTATCGACCATATCACATTCAAGGAATAGTCAACAACAACAAACATTCAGAAAGTATTCTTTTTACCGTTATGATGATAGAAGTATTGAAATCGAAACTGCACTGTGTTCAGGTGACACAGGCCAATCTTAACTACATGGGCAGCATCACTATCGACCAGGATCTTATGGATGCTGCCAATATGATTGAGGGCGAGAAGGTGCAGATTGTCAACAACAACAATGGTGAGCGTTTCGAGACATATATTATAAAGGGTGAGCGTGGCAGCGGATGCATCTGCCTCAACGGTGCCGCTGCACGCAAGGTGGCAATCGGCGACACCGTGATAATTATATCTTATGCTTTGATGGATTTTGAGGAGGCCAAGAAGTTCCGCCCCACGGTGGTGTTCCCCGAAAGCAACAAGGTTGTCAAGTAGAAACGCAATCGCTTTATTTCTTTTATGCCAAATACAAGTACAGAAAGAAAGCCTGGCAAACAGTCGCAGGGCAAGGCGTTTGACAAGAACTACGGCCATCTGCAGCCACAGGCTGTGGATATAGAGAAGGTGGTGCTAGGTGCGCTGATGATTGACAAGGATGCTTTCTCGATGGTGTCGGAGACGCTGCGCCCCGAAACCTTCTACGAGCCTCGCCATCAGAAGATATACAATGCCATACAGACATTGTCGATAAACGAGAATCCGGTGGACATCATGACTGTTGTCGACGAGCTGAAGCGTGAGGGTACTATTGATGATGTGGGCGGTGCACCGTACATTGTGGAGCTTAGCTCGCATGTGGCATCGTCGGCTCATATCGAGTATCATGCTAAGATTCTTGCTCAGAAGTATCTGGCACGTCAGCTTATCTCTTACGCCAGTATTGTGGAGACCAAGGCTTTCGACGAGACGCAGGATGTAGACGAACTGATGCAGGAAGCTGAGGGCTCGCTCTTCGAGTTGTCGCAGCGCAACATGAAGAAGGATTATACGCAGGTGGACCCTGTCATAACCAAGGCTATCGACATTCTGCAGAAGGCGCAGGCTAATGCAGGCGGATTGACCGGTGTGCCTACTGGATATGAGGAATTGGACAAGAAGACGAGTGGATGGCAGAGTTCGGACCTTGTAATCATTGCCGGACGTCCAGCGATGGGTAAGACTTCGTTTGCCCTGTCACTTGCCAAGAACATTGCTGTCGACTACAACACTCCTATTGCCTTTTTCTCACTTGAGATGAACAATGTGCAGCTTGTCAACCGTCTCATTTCAAATGTGTGTGAGATACCAGGCAACAAGATGCTCAACGGACAGTTGGCTCCAGACGAATGGGAGCGATTGGACAAGAATATTCGTCTGTTGCAAGGCTCGCCATTGTATATTGACGATACTCCGGGACTCTCCATATTCGAGTTGCGTACTAAGGCACGTCGTCTGGTGCGCGAGAAGGGCGTAAAGATTATCATGATTGACTACCTTCAGCTTATGAATGCCAATGGTATGCGTTTCGGTAGCCGTCAGGAGGAGGTGTCAAAGATTTCGCAGTCGCTTAAGGGACTTGCCAAGGAGCTTGATATCCCCATACTCGCCTTGTCGCAGCTGAACCGTACTGTTGAGAATCGTGAGGGTCTTGAAGGCAAGCGTCCGCAGCTGAGCGACCTTCGTGAGTCGGGAGCCATTGAGCAGGATGCAGATATGGTGCTGTTTGTGCATCGTCCTGAGTATTATCATATTCTGCATGATGAGAAGGGTAATGACCTTCGTGGTATGGCACAGATTATCATTGCAAAGCACCGTAAGGGTGCTACGGGCGACGTGCTGCTTACGTTCCGTGGCGAGTTCACTCGATTCCAGGATCCCGAAAAGCAGTCGGCACCTATTGGCGATGCTCCTTTTGGTTCGGAGATTATCGGCAGCAAGATGAATGGCGGACCTGGCATGTCGCTGCCTCCTGATATAGCAGGTATGCCCGATGATGCACCATTTGGTGAACCATCTTCACCAGCACCATTTTAGTGATTAATTGAGAGTTTAGAGTTGAGAATTGAAAGTTATGATTACCATAGTTTTACAATTGCATAATTATAAACCAAACAAAGTATACTATAACTTTCAACTCTCAATTCTCAACTCTCAATCTGAATAAACTCTCAACTCTCAATTCTCAACTCTTAACTCTCAACTGAATAAACTCTGCAGATTCTCCTATACGAGCATTTTTCGCAACGCATTTTGTCCTGTGTAGGTGTGAAGGGTAGGGTGGTGTTGAATATTTCTTGCAGCACTTCCTTAAGATGTTTCTTAAACTCCTCTTTATATATTCTTACGTTTGAAATTTTTTGCGAGTCAATCTCAAGTACAGGGTCGTAATTATCCTTAGATGCCTGCTTTATAAATAGCAATGCCGGACTTACACAATCCTTCTGCTGATTGTATTTTGTAGAGTCGTCTACTATCAGCGAGTAGAGTAAGGCTTGCAGATAATAGTCGGAGTGCTTCTGGCTGATGTTGGTGTCCGAGAATATTTCCTCAATTTCCTTAATCTTCTTTGTAGCCTGCAGTCCCGTCTTATAATCTACTACACGTATTGTTGGTATGCCCGTTCGTGCATCAGTCACCCTGTCCAGCCGGTCGATAATTCCGCCAATTCTTATATTCCGCTCGTTGTTGTCTTCTGCTTCAAATGTCATTTGAGTGTAGACGGCATCCTCCAGTGCGAGTATCTCGAATGGGGCTATTTTTTGGTCGCCATGAAGCAATTGGCGCAGATATTCCAGTAGCACTTTGCGGTTGATCAAATGCAGTCCGTTGTAGTAAGGGCTGCGCTTTGTGTCCTTCATCTTGAACAGTTCTTCATTGAATGCACGATCAACAACATTCTCCAACAGACCCTTTGTGTTAAGATATTTCTGTATTGCTGCTTTTTCAATCCTGCCATTGTTGTGCTGTACAATATCGTTGTATATCAGTTGTGCCGATTTGTGGAATATATTGCCAAACATACGGTTGTCTACTACATCGTCATCGCAGTCGGGTTCCTTTATGTGTGCCACATATTGATAGAAGAACTGTAGCGGACACCTTATATATGTATTTATCGCCGATGGCGACAGACTGTACATGCTGTCGAGCGTATCCTTGATGTTGCCCTCTTTTTTTATGCTTTGGGCCACGTGGGTTACAGGTGAGTTGTTGGCAAGCAGATTGTAGTGGTTTATTTGCTGCTTGCCGTCTACCATCAATTGCAGCATAAAGCGGCTCATTTCGCCCGTATGTCCATTGTCTGTAGTGTTGTTGTATATTATCGTTATGTCGTCGGCACGTTGCAGCAGACGGTGGAAATAGTATGAGTATATAGCTACCTTGTTGTCGATGGTAGTCAGGCCGTATGCCTTGCGTATGGCGTAAGGTATGAACGACGAGTCGTTGACACCCTTAGGCATATTGCCTTCATTGCACGACAGCAACAGCAGATGCTTGAAGTCAAGATTACGTGTTTCGAGCACTCCCATTATCTGTATTCCCACTATCGGTTCGCCATGAAAAGGTATAGTGGTTGATGATATCAATTGTTTGATGAGTCGACGCAATGTGGTTGTGTCTACATCCAGGTCGCCATTGGCAGCGAGCTGTTCCAGACGGTTTATGATGGTGTACATTCTGAATACCGACTCTTGCAGGAAGGCATCCTCGGTGTTCTTGGCATTGACGCCTATCTGCTTGATTATAGTAGCAACATGCTTTAGCAGAGCGATGTTGCCGGTAGGGAAGAGCAGACACAAGCCTTCGTCTACACCTTCAAGAGTAAGTGTGTTGTGGTCGGGGTACATCAGATGTCGCTCTTTTATTGTGGCGTATACGTCCTTTGCTTTTTCTGATATATAGTGTGTGTAGGCATGTGTCAATACTTTGCTTGCATATTGTGCACGATAGTATGCACCCTTGCTCTTAATGCCCGATGTGTACATGTCGAATAGTAGTGATACTAACGATGCTATCGGTGTCATGCCAAGTGGGAATCCACTTGTAATGTTCACTTTGTCAGCCTCTGGAGGCAGACTTTGTATCACTGGAGGCAGAATGGCTTCGTCGCACATTACAATGGCAGTTTGTCTGCCGTCTGAATATCTGTTGTCGTCGCGCAACCATTGAGCGGCATATCTTGCCTGAATGTTCTCGGTCGATGCAATTACGAACGATACGTTCTTGGGTTGTCGCATATTCGAGTAGATTTCAGCTGAGCGGACGTCGAGTTCATTGGGGAAATCCTCCAGATACATGGCAATGTATTTACCTGCCTCGTTGTTGAATGAGCTGCTGTTGCGAGGCATGTAGTAGGTGTCAAAGTCCCAGTAGAAATGGGCCTTGCCAGCCTTCTTCAGATTGGTAAACAGTTCTTGCTCTACCTTCTGAAGCAAGTTGAAACCAATGAATATGTATGTGTCGTATTCAAATTCAATGTCTTGCTTTGTTACTACATATCTGTAGATTGCTCCTTCGTATCCTATGCCTTGGTTTCTCAGACGCTTGTTGTAGTCGTGATATATGTCGCCAAAGTGGCTCCACAGACTAAGAAAGCGTTTCTTCAACTCTGTCTCATGGTCGTCACTGAAGTTGGCAAAGAAGCGTTTGAGCATCTCGCGCTGCTCTTCGGTAAGATACGACAGGTCGTTAAGTTCGTGTATGTCTTTCAGATTGCAGAATATCTTGTCGGCATCGGCCATATTCTTGTCAATATCGTCGAAATCTGTCAATAGCAGCTGTCCCCAACCATAGAAGTGGTCGAGTGTCTCATCTATGCCCGTACATTTTACAAACGATTTATGCAGGTCGCATACCAGTTTTATGGAGTCGCCTACAGCAAATTCCGAGTGCTTGCCAAACAGCTCGCTAATGGTTGTGTATGCCGGACTCCACATGGGCTTGCCTGCTATGCGTGCAAGATATTCGTTTAGAAACAATGCTGCACGTTTGTTGGGGAATACTACCACTATGCGTGACATGTCTGTGCCCCATTTACTTATCATGTCTTCGGCTACATGTTCCAAAAATGTTCTTGTCGTTCTCATGATGCTATTATTTCACTTCTTCAATATTATTTGTATATACAAACCACAGATATCCCCTTACATCATTGTAGCCCATAGCTTTGGTGAGCGCAATGTAACGCCTTACTTGTTCGGTGTATTCCGGACGGTAGGCTCCGAATTTGAAGTCGACTATCACTACTTTGTTGCCGTCTTTCATCACACGGTCGGGGCGATGCTCTTTCACCGTGTCGGTAGCTATATCGTAGTCAAGAATGGTACACTCGTTGAACAGCGTCCATCGTCCGGAGAACCAATCTGCCACCTGCTTATTTTCAAGTCGCTTGTACAGCATCTTGCGCAGACTTTCACTATTTACGTTGCTGTCTTCTATTAGTCCGTCAATCTCCAGCTGTTGCAGACTCGGTTCTATATCCTTGGTCGTATTGATTGTGGCAAACAGGTGGTGCAGCACTCTACCCGTTTTTATATACGCCAGTCGTTGTTTCTCTTCGCTGTTGCTGTCGTCTTCGTCACACACAAACTCACGGCTTTTATTACTTTGTCTGAAGTCCGTATGGTTGTCATACGTCTCCATCTTTACTTGCTTGTTGCTTATTTGTGGCATGAAGATGTTTTCAGAGTGTTTGGCTTTCTTTTTGTCGGCAGTCTCCAATGTGCCGTAAGTGTATCTCAACCAGCTCTTCTTGTCGTTAATATCGCCTTCAAGAATTCCGCCTTCCAATTCCATATTCGACAAGGCTTGCTCTATAGTGTACGAGCGTTGGTTGGCGTTGCCTCTGCGTGCTATTACATATAGGCTTGACGAGGCGCGTGTGAAAGCTACATATAGCAGGTTCAGGTTGTCTACGCAGTTCTGCAGATGCTCGTCGTTATAGTCGTCTTCGAATATGGTGCCCTTCATCTGCTTGGCATTGAAGTCGACAGGTATTAGGGGCAGTTCGTTGAAAGGTGCTATCTTTGGCGAGCACCATATAGTGTTGGTTTTCTCTATGCTCCAGTCGCAGAATGGTATGATGACATTTTCAAACTCCAATCCCTTACTCTTGTGTATTGTTATGAGTCTGATGCCTTGTGTAGCATTCACCTGTATTGTCTTGGAGCAGATACTGTCGTCCCATTCCTCTATAAACTTGTCAATGTCGGCAGTGTTGTTCTTCAGATAGTCGGTCAGGCAATCGTAGAAGGCGTATATGTAAGCGTCTTCACCATTGATATTCTTAAGCCCGAATATGTTATACAGTTTTTCTGCCAATTCATACAGAGGCATAGCCAACATATCTGGTGCATTGTCGACAAATTGTTTTGGCAGTGCATCAGTGGTGCCTTCTTCTGTTGTCAGCATCTTGTCAACATCTACATAATCCTTGCCCAACACTCTCGTTTGGTAAGCTTTGGCTATGTATGTCTTCGCTATTAGGTCGTCGGGATGGGTCAGGCAGTGCATGGCATTAACTATGATGTTCACCGAGTCGGCATTGTCGAGTCTGAAAGCCTCGTCCGACACGATTCTCACTTCAGGCATTTCTTCAGCAAAATATTCTGCCAATTGTTGTATGGTGCTGTTTGAACGTACTATAATAGCAATGTCCGAACATTCAGCACCGGCATTGAGCAATTCTTTTACCGCATTGGCTGTCTTTTGCAAAGTCTGCGCCAGATAGTCTTCCTGGGGTAGCAATTCTACACTTACATATCCCGTGTCTTTTCTGAAATCAGGTACATTCTGTTGAACGTCTGCATAAGCCTTCTTCAATTGTTCGGCTGAAATGTCTGATTTCTTGTCTTGCGACTCGTTGCCGATCTTCAAGTTTTTGTATTCTATCTCGGCTGCCTGTGTGAAGAAGGCATTGTTGAAGTTGATTACACGTCTTGATGAACGGTAGTTGGTGTCAAGACTCTGTATATTGAGCATACTTCTCATAATCGGGAACTCACGCTCTATGTTGTTGAGCATGCGCCAGTCGCCTGAGCGCCATCTGTATATGCTCTGCTTCACGTCGCCTACAATAAGGTTGCCTTGTTCGGTGCCATGGATCATGCATTCCTCAAGCAGTACCTTGAAGTTCTGCCATTGTACAGTACTCGTGTCCTGAAACTCGTCAATCATGATGTTGTTGAGTCGAGAGCCGATTTTCTCGAAAATGAATGGCGAGTCGCTGTCTTTTATCAGTGAGTGTAGTAGGGTGTGGGTGTCACTCAACAGGAATCGGTTGGCTTCCTGATTCATGTCTCTCACTTTGTTCTCTATGCTGTTGAGCAAGCGCAACTGGTTTAGGTGGCGCAAGGTGAGTACTGCCGATTGATAGATTGGCCAGTTGTGGCTTCTTACATCTTCGGCATTTATTAATGTTGGAGCAAGTTTCGATTCGGCAATGGCTTTGAGTTCTGGAGTGGCTGATTTCTTCACCCATCCCTCTCCGTTACCATTGTCCATAGCAGTCTTTACACGACCGGTTATCAAGCTCTCGTCGTATATTCCCGATTGTATCTTTACGAAATATCCGGCAGGACCACTTTTGCCATAGCTTAGGTCCTGTATGTCTATGCCATGGTTGTTTAGAATATCAAAGAATCCCTCTGCTTCATTTACTATTTCTGCTTCTGCCTCATTGCGCAATTTGCGCAATTTCGCTGTGTATTGTTTGAAGAATCCCTCTTCAAGCAACTTTGCATTCAATTGCTTTCTATTGGTTTTATAGAATTCACGGAAAATGTTCTCACCGAATTTCTTTATCTGTCCTATTATGTTCCAGTTTTTGTCATCTTGTATGTTCTCATGGATGTATTCCATAATCCACGCTAATAGCTGGTCGTTCTCTGAGAGATTGTCTATCAGGGCGTCTACAGCATTACGCTCTATTTGATAGTCGTTCAGTTCTATGCGCAGATTGGCTGTGAGGTCAAGCTCGCGTGCCAAATTGCGCAGAACACTTTGGAAGAAAGAGTCGATTGTTTCTATTCGGAAATAGCTATAGTTGTTCACTATGTTGTGTAGAGCCATACCTGCACGTTCAGCCATGAACTCTTCTGTTACGTCCATGTCTTCCTTTATCTTCTCAATATAGCTTCTTGAGTCAGGCAGTCGTTTCCATATACCGTACAATTGACTTAGTATACGAATTTTCATCTCTTCAGTTGCTTTGTTTGTGAAGGTTACGGCAAGTGTAGAGCGATAGCTCGTAGGGTCTTTTATTAGCAGTTTAATATATTCTATGGATAATGTGAAAGTTTTACCACTTCCTGCACTGGCTTTGTATATGGTAAGTGCCTTTTGTACGGTATTCATAAGCCTATTATTATTTCCGTTATTGTTTGTCTGTTTCGGCGGCCATAATGTCAAGTCTACTTATGGCTGCTTGCATATCAATCGAAAAAGATGTGTGGTCAGTTAGAAAGTCTGATTTGCCGTCAGCTATAGTTTCGTATAGCTGACGGTTCATCGACTCCACATAAGAGGCTATGGAGTACTCAATGTCGTCTTTTTGACGCAAGTTGTTGCTATAAGAGTACACACGCCATTTCTGATGAAAGAAACAATACGCCGATTCAATACTGTCTTTAGAAACCATCTCTTATGTTGTCAGTTTATTATTGCTCAACAACTTCAATATTGTTGATTGCGATGTCTTCTTTAGGACGGTCGGCAGAATCGGTATCTACATTTATTATTTGCTCTACGATATCCAGCCCGTTTTCTACCTCGCCGAAAACAGTGTACTCTCTGTCGAGGAAAGGTGTTCCGCCTATTGTTGTATAAGCGTTGAATTGCTCCTCGGTAAAGCCTACAGGTTGCTGCCGGCAAATCTCTTTGGCCTCTTTCTGTAGACAGTCTTGCAGTTCCTGCAGTCCGGTACGGTCGCGGTTGCGTCGCATTTCCATAATCTTGTCTTTGTGATATGTCACAAGATCGTTGAATGTGGTAATTTCCTGATTCTGCTTCATTTGCTTCTCCATCTGCTTCAGTTGGGCTGTCTTGTATATGTCGCCCCATACAATGTAGAACTGGCTACCGCTCGATTCCTTGTTAGGATTCACCTCGTCGCCAAGACGTGCAGCACACAGTGCGCCTCGTTTGTGAAAGAGATTTGGCTTTATTTCGGCTTCGATTGTATAATCCGGACCGCCTGCTCCGAGATGTTTGCCTGCTGGCGCACCCTTCGAGTCGGGATCTCCGGCTTGTATCATGAAGTCCTTTATCACGCGATGGAAAAGTGTTCCATTGTAGAAACCTTCGCCAATCAACTTCAGCATGTTGTCACGATGTTTTGGGGTGTCGTCGTAAAGGCGTACTATGATGTCGCCTTTCGGTGTTTCGATTTTTATTTTTGCCATTGTTGTATATTTCTTATACTGCAAAGATAGCAATTTTTGTTTAAGTAATTACCAAAAAGCAATAGTATTTTGAATTGACGTATTCTTAATATTTATTTATCTGAAAATGCACGCCAAATGATATAAACATGTGTATCATTTGGTGTATAAGTTTATACAAATTGTTAAGAACTAAAACTTCATATGAAAAGAGCTATATAAGAAAGTCTACTTTTATTACAATGAATTAAAAGTTGTAAAAATTACAAATTTTCTTTGGTTGTTTAAGATATTGTTGTATCTTTGCAAATGTAGAAAATAAGAATATGAATTCAAAAGAAGCAATGGCCCGTTTGACAGAGTGCGGTGTAAAGCCCTCTGTACAGCGTATAGCGATAATGCATTATTTGCTAACGCACTATACCCATCCTACGGTTGACGATGTCTATCGTGGCTTGAGTGGCAAGATGCCTACTCTTAGTCGTACTACAGTGTACAATACTCTACGTTTATTGTCAGAGAACAATGCGGCTCAGATGATCACGATAGATGAACATAGGGTGTGCTATGACGGAAATATTAATGCGCATGCTCACTTCTATTGCAAACAATGTAGAAAGGTGTACGATATATTCGATGAAGTTTCGCCCTTGCTGTCATGCAAGACTGTGGGCGGGCATTCGGTTGACGACGTACAGCTTTATTACAAGGGCGTATGTAGCGAATGTATGAAGGAAAAGAATGAAAACTGAATTATAAAACTTTTAAAACAAAAACATTATGAAGAAGAAATTTATTTGCACAGTATGTGGTTATATCTATGAAGGTACAGAAGCTCCTGAGAAGTGTCCGGTTTGCAAGGCTCCGAAGAGCAAGTTCAAGGAATTGGAAGACCCGACAGACGGCCCGGCTTTCGCAACTGTTCACACTCTTGGTGCTGCACGCAAGGAAGATGCAACTGCTGAGATGATTAAGGACCTTGAGACACACTTCAATGGTGAGTGTGGCGAGGTAGGTATGTATCTGGCAATGAGCCGTCAGGCTGACCGCGAGGGATATCCTGAAATTGCTGAGGCTTTCAAGCGTTATGCTTTTGAAGAGGCTGAGCATGCAAGCAAGTTCGCTGAACTGTTGGGCGATGTATTGAAGGATACAAAGAGCAATCTTGAGGCTCGTATTGCTGCTGAGCGTGGCGCATGCGAGGATAAGTTCCGTATTGCCAAGAATGCTAAGGCTGCTGGTATGGATGCTACACACGACACAGTTCATGAGATGGCAAAGGACGAGGCTCGTCATTGCGCTGGCTTCATGGGATTGTACAAGCGTTATTTCGAGAAATAATCAAGAAATGATAATACATAAAGAAGGAGGAGAGCATAGCTGCTTTCCTCCTTTTTTGTATGCTCGGCATGAGCATTGTCTAACGGGTGGAAGTCCCGAGTAAGCCCTAATAGCGGGAATTACATAGCCAAAGGCAAGGGTGTCCATCGTGAGTTGGAATCTGAAAGAAGCCGGCGGCAAACATCTGACCTAACGAACAGAAACTTCATACAAGGCATATGACCGTGGGTAAGGTTGCATAACAAACCAAAGCCCTATAGCTATTCGGAACGGTCGGTGTAAATGAAGTGGGTATAAGATGGAAAGACAATGCCCTTATCCGAGGAGGTCTCACGGACGCTTCAAATAGTTTTTTTACGAAAGAAGCGGAGTAAAGCTTGCCGTGAGAAGTCAGCAGACGCCATAGTAGTGCAATACTCGATAACGCTGCACGAAGGGCAGAACCTAACAATTAAACGATAGTAATTGAAACATACCTCATGAAGGAAAGAATGCAGAAAACATTATCCCAAGTTAATGGCTGCCCCCAAAGAGAC
>URQS01000005.1 GCA_900550035.1 uncultured Prevotella sp.
CGAACTTATTCGTGAATTATTCATATTTATAAAATTAATTTTGAACAGTTACTTAAGGTAGAAAAAACAATATATAAGAATGAAGACAATTAGAAATGTAATGCTTATCGGCTTGCTGCTGATACTCGCTCTCCCTGTCGCTGCACAGCGAAAGGTGAAGTTCGGTATCTTCGACAAAGCCACTGAGCAGCCAATCATCGGTGCAGTCATCACCTACGCCGACAACGAGAAATTGAAATCGCCACAGCGTGTTGTTACCAACATGGATGGTGAGGCTACTGTCTCGGTGCCTCAGAGTGACAAGTGTTATTACCAGGTGGTATCCGTGGGCTATAACCCTCTGAGAGGAACCATCGGAAGTGACAGCTCCCTCAAGCTCTTCATGACCGAGGACGTGATGAAGGTGAATGAGGTGGTGGTTACTGGTTCCCGTACTGCCCGACCTATCAAGCTCTCGCCAGTGAGCACGCAGGTGATCGGCGGTAAGGAACTGGTAGATGCAGGCTATGCCGACTTGACCAAGGCCCTGCAGCAGGAGACCCCGGGTATGAATATCCAGAAAGTGGGTTTCGGCAACGAAATCTCCATGCAGGGCTTGGATGCCCGCCACGTGCTCTTCCTGCAGGATGGTGAGCGATTGACGGGCGACATGGCGGGTAACCTCGACTATGAGCGATTCAACCTCCATGCCATCGACCGCATCGAAATCGTGAAGGGTGCCAGCAGTACCCTCTACGGAAGCCGTGCATCGGGTGCCGTCATCAATCTTATCACCAAGAAGACCACCAAACCTATCGACATTCAGGCTGGTGTACGCTGGGGACAGATGAACGAAACCAACTACAAGAATCCATCCCAAAAGGATTTCCTGTATATGTTTGAGAAGAATGCCGACCGCCCGAACCTGCAGAGCTGGGTATCGGCAGGATTCAACGCTGGCAAGGTAACTTCGCAGACGGATGTGTGGTATTCTTCGAGCGATGCCTTCTACATGTACCAGGCGGAGAACGACAAGAAGGTCTATACCCAAGAGGCGAATCCTTGGCTCGACCACGACGTGACCATTACCAGCGTGGCTTCCCGTCCGCCAATGGGCATCGAGGGCACGGAGCATATCTCGGTATCGCAGAAGGTATTCTACGACCCTTTCAAGAACCTGGAGATTCTTGCCTACGGTAGTGCGTTCTATATGAACACCTACGACCTCATTCAGGATATGACCTTCAGTCAGGCACGTGACTGGACGGCTGGAACCAAGATTAAGTACTCCTTCAAGGATTGGTTCAAGATTACCGCCTCCCTTCATGGCGACTTCTACGACCGCTTCAAGCGCCACGAGCGTATCGACGAGCGTACCAAAGTGTATAAGAGCCGTATCTTCCAGCCTCGCCTCTCCATCACCTCGCAGAAGTTCGAGGACCATGACCTCATCCTCGGTATCGAGCACCTGAGCGATGACCTGACGAGCGACCGATTCAACGGCGATGCCTCCCACATCATGCGCACCCGTTCATTAAAAGAGACGGAGGCTTTCCTGCAGGACGAGTGGACGATGAACGACCACTGGATGGTTTCGGCAGGTGTGAGAACCAACTTCAGCCGTGCCTTCGGACTGATGGCGATGCCTAAGATTGCCTTCAAGTGGAGTCCTTCGGATCACTGGGCGTGGAGAGCCAACTATTCGATGGGCTACCGTTCGCCAAGCATCAAGGAGCTGTTCTTCAACTGGGACCACCTCGGCATGTTCATGATCAAGGGTAACGAGGACCTGAAGCCTGAGAAGAACAACTACGTGAGTCTAGGCACAGAGTACTCGAACGATAACTTCTTCATCTCGGGCAATGTGTATGGCAACTTCTTCCGCAAGAAGATAGAGGGCGTATGGCGCATCTACGACATGCAGTATAACTTTGAATATACCAACCTCGCCAAGCAGAACCTCATCGGACTGGAGACCATCATGCGCTGGCACTTCCTCAACCACTTCACGATGAATGCCACCTACAGCTACGTGAACGTGAGCAAGACGGATGGCATCCAGGTGAACACCACTTCGCCACATGCTGCTACGGCAAGTCTTGATTATAAGTACAACAAGAAGAACTACCGTCTGGGCGCCACCTTCTCGGCAAGCTACATGGGTGAGAAGAAGTTTGATGTGCAGGACCGACTCTCTGTAAACGGCGAGAGCCACGATGCCTACTTCCGATGCAAATTGCCACAGTATGTATTGTGCAATCTGTCGGTGATTCAGACCTTCTATAATAAGGTAAAGGTAACTGTGGGTGTGGATAACATCTTTAACTATGTGCCAAAGACCCTGGGTTCGGGCATCACCATGTTTAACGTGCCAGCCACGGCAGGAGCCAAGGCGCATGTGCAGGTGGAAGTGTTGGTAGATGAATTGGTAAAAGCATTCCGAAAGAAAAGTGAAAAGTGAAAAGTGAAGAACGAAGAATCCAATAGCTATTCTTAATGATAATGATTATGAATATACTAAATAAGAAAAAAAACAGTCTGCTTTGTGGAACGGTTCTGAGTCTGCTGGCTCTTTCGAGCTGCGTGTCCTATGAGGCAGAGGACTTTACAGGTCATACCTTGCCCCGAAAAACAGGTTATAGCACGGGTGTTACCAACGACTGGCTCTATTTTGACCTGAAGACGGGACATCGCTATAATGTGCTGAATCCTAACCAGAGTGTCATCGCCTTTATTGATGGCAAGCCGATAGAGGAATATTTCCATTATAAAGGTACTGCCAAACTCGTAAAGTATTGGAGCGAGGGCGTACAGAAGAATATCTTCGAGGATGCAGAGCGTGATGAGAACGGCGATACCATCTTCACCAAGAATCAATCTACAGGCAAGTCTACCTATAAGACGGTAAAAAGACAGGCCAGCAGCATCTTAGTGATGGAGAACATGGAGGATGACCCCAATACGATGGCTTATCCTGCTACGGAGTGGGACCTCGCCTTCAATGGTTATCAGCTCCGCACCAACAGCGGAACGAGCGGACCAGGCAAGGGCGGTGCTGCCGACCTGGGCTATGGCGAATATGACAAGTGGACGAGCAAGGCGCAGGTGGATGCTTATCTGGCAGAACACAACATGACCTTCGCCGTGGATGATTCGGCAAGCGTCTATGTCACCATGTCGCAGAACGACTGGAACAAGTATTGCATCGCCAACAAACTGGATATGAACGAGAACCCTTGGTTCGACCCGAATAACGGTCCTGCCAAGCAGTTGGTAAGCGGCAATCCGGTGCTCGAAAAGGCAATGAGTTTCTCGGGTCCACCTCCAGTATATACTCCTTCTTTCCATACCTACGTAATCCGTTCGTGGGATGGCGAGAGATATTACAAGCTCCAGATTATCTCCTGGTATGATGCCAATGTGCAGATAGGTGATGAAGGAGGAAGAATCAGTTACTATCTCGATGAACTAAAGTAATTCAATATCAAACATTAAACATTATGAAACAATTGAATTGGTGGAAGTCCATCGTGTCGATGGGCGTGATATTGGGAAGCATGCCCATGGTTCACTTGGTGGCACGAGTGCTGAAGGACAATTACGACGGCACGCAACTGTTGGGTGCTGGCATGGCTGTGGGATTCGTGGGTATGATGATGGTAGTGGTCGGTGTTTTCGTCAAGGGACAGACTCGCCAGACCTTGCTCGGACTTATCGGTGGCATGTTCTACTGGACGGGTTGGGTGGATTTCCTCTTCATGTATTATGCCCATCGTTGGGGCACACATGCTGAGATTGACCCAATGACAGGAGAAGTGTTGAGCCGCCCTGAATATCTTCTGCTCCCTGCCACCTTTGGCTTGTGGGCAATGGTGATGTTGCTCTACATCTTCTGTTCCCGAAATGCCTGCAACTTCCTCAACTGGTGGCAGACGCTCTTCTTGGGGAAGAACAAGCGACTCATCGCCGCTCGCCCGATGACACGCCACACCAGCATTGTTACCTTCATGGAAATCAACACAATGCTCTGGACTTGCTATCTCCTGCTGATGAACCTCTACGATCCTCAATTGTTTGGTCGTGAGAGTCCAGTCACCTTCGGTGTAGCCTTCGGTGCCTTGCTTTCCGCCCCATACGTATTTCGCAAGCAACTCCACTTGCAATCGTGGGGAGCAAACATCAGAATGGGTACGGCAACGGTCATCGTGTTCTGGATAGCGGTAGAGGCATTTAATCGCACGGGCATCATCGGGAAGCTCATTGCACATCCGAGCGAATATCCTTGGCATTGGGTGGTAATGGTGATAGAACTTTGCTTCTTGGCAGGAAAGATTGTCAAGGATACAAGGGCGAAGAAAGAAAAGAAATAAGATAGATAATCAAATAAGGGCTTCCTATTTCAAGGATTTCAATGAGGGCTTGCCAGAAGGTGCCGACTATCGGCAAATCAACTTGAATGATTACCACCAGCGATTTGTTCTAAGTGGCAAGCCAATCATGAAGGTCGTCATCAATTTCGATTCTGACAAGGGTAATGTCGAGGATTGGACTATAGAACAATCCGAAGAGTCTACTTAAAAAGTGAAGTTAACAATAAGAAGTAAAAGACTGAGTAACTTTTCTATTTGTAAGTTGCTCGGTCTTTTATTTGCTTGAAAACAGACTTAGCTATTCTTCTTATAGCTTCCTATCGCCCAAATCCACATGGCGGCGACATAGACTGACAGAGCGCAGAAGTGATGGCGAAGCTCGTAGAGGCTGCTGCCCTTGAGATAGAGTGTGCGCATCGCCTCGATGAAATAGCGCAGCGGGTTGATGCGCGTGAAAGCCTTCGCCCATTCTGGCATACTCGTAACTGGGGTAATCAAACCGCTCAGGAGAATGAAGATGACGAGGAAGAAGAACATCACGAGGGCTGCCTCGGAATGGATGTGGTGAGGATGCGGAAGAGTGAGGTCTTGCCTGCTCCATCTGGTCCGATGATGCCATAAATCTCGCCTTCCTCCACGTCAAAGCTCAGGTCTCGCAGAGCCACGACCTTTCCCTTGTTGTAGGTCTTCTTGATATTTCTAACGCTTACTATTGCCATAATATCATAATCTTACATCTCCATACATTCCTTCCTTGATCAAGCCATCGTTCTTCACCGCAATCTTCACAGCATAGACGAGGTTGGCTCTTTCGTCTCGGGTCTGTATGGTCTTAGGGGTAAACTCTGCCTTGCTCGAAATCCAGGTCACGGTGCCTTGGTATTCCTTGCGGTCAGCCTTGCCTTGGTCGGCATAGACTTTTACCTTCTGACCAATCTTTAGGCCAGTGAGTTGGTCGGCGGTGATGTAGGCACGCAGCTTCATGTCGTGGATGTTGCCCACCTTGAAGAGAGGTTTGCCTGGAGCGGCAAACTCGCCTTGCTCCATGTACTTGGTGAGGATGGTGCCCTGGATAGGAGAGGTGATGATGGAGTTGTGCATCTGGTCTTCGAGTTGCGCTATCTGTGCTGCGATGCTACCTTTCTGTCCTGTCAAGCTGCTGTTGTTGCTGCCTATCTGTTCAGAGGTAGCGGCGAGCTGACGCTGGAGCACCATGATTTGGTAGTCGATGTCATCCACCTGCTTCTGGTTGGCTGCGTTCTCCTTTACCAGTTCTTTGAAACGCTTGCGCTCACGTTGCAGATTGGAGATTTGCTGCTGGATGGAGGCTATCTGTCGGCTCTCGCTGAGTCGCTTGCTCTCTGTGGCAGAGATGTTGGAGAGGAGTTGCTTCTTTTTGAGATAGAGCTGGAGGGTATCGATGCTGCCCAGTTCCTGCCCCATGCTCACGTTTTGTCCCTCATCCACATGGAAGGAAATCAGCTCGCCAGTGCCTTTGGCCGACACGATGACTTCTGTGGTTTCGAATACGCCTGATGCGTCATACTGCGCATCGTTGTTAGAGCAAGCGGTGCAAAGCATGGCTACCACTGCCGTTATATAGAATGTTACTTTCTTCATTGCTTTAAAATCTTAATTGTTAATTAATTTGCTGTGATAGATGGCTTGCAACAATTGCAATTCGTGCAGCGATTGCTGCTGCTTCGCCATGTTCACGGCGTTGATGCTGCGGATGAGTTCATTCACCGTCTCTGTGCCGAGCTTTACTTTCTTCTCGTTGGTCTGTCGGATGTTCTCCCGAAGGGTTACGATTTGCGCATCCTTGGTGAGTTGCTTTTTCAAAGACAGAATGTTGCCATCGGCATCCTCATTTTGCAGACGGTTGTTGAAGAGGAAAGTCTCCTTCTGGTTGTCGTTCATGTGTCGCTGCACCTCTATCTTATGGATGTCGTTCTTGCGGGTGTAGAGTGCACCGATGTTCCATGAGATGTTGATGCCGCCGAGCAATATGCCGTTATGTACCATGTCAGACACCTGGGTGTGGAGCAATCCCATGCCCATGAACCCGATGGTAGGACGAAGACGAGTGTCGAGCTGCTTGCGCTTCGTATCCAAGAGTTGGTTTTGCGAAGCATAGAAGGACAGCTCAGGTCGATTCAATCCCCAGGAATCCTTGGCGGCAGGGAGCGTCATGGCAGGTTTTTCCACCTTTGTGTTTTCTGATAATGGTTTGCCGATGAACACGCCGAGCATCTTCAGGTAAGCCTTGCGAGAGGCTGAGAGGGCATCGGCTTGCTGCTCTGCCTTCATCAGTTCCACGTTGATAGCATCCTGGTCGCTCTGGTTGGCGAGTCCATTCTTGATCATGCTCTTTACGGTGGTGCTGCTCACGCCGAGGTCTTTTTGCAAGATGCCGTTTTGGCGCAGTTGCTCATCGAGGGTCAGCACACCGAAGAAGAGTTGCTCCACTCGCTCGTTGACGTCGTGCATCGAAACGTCGATTTGGCGTTTCTGCACCTCCGCTTGCGCCTTAGCCACCTCCTTGCCAGCGGCTATCTGTCCACCATCATAGATGGTTTGCTTCACGCTTACCATGCCGCTTGCCATATAGTTCTTCATGTCGAATCCTATCTGCTGGTTGGCATTGATGATGTCGGTGAAGGCGTATGCACCGGCTTGCACGTTCACTTGTGGCAGCCATCCCTTGGTGGCATTGCTCACATTATAGTCTCGCAAGGTCTCCACCATGCCATATTGCTTGATGGCAGGATAGTTGTCATGTGCCATTTTCTGGCATTCGTCCAAGGTCAGTGACTGGGCGAAGCCAAGAAGTGGCAGCGAGACTAACATTACAAGAATACTTTTTCTTTTCATTCTCATTTTCTCATTGTTTTTGTTTCTGGGTGCAAAGTTACAGGGATTTTCGCTAATCTTAGCTACCCATTTTAATGCAAGAATGTTCTTTTTGTATGATAAATATAGGAAAATGACATTTTATCGGGAAAAATGATTATCTTTGTGTCGGATTTTTTTAATATGAAGCGATGAAACAACTGCAAAGACTTCCTTTGGATAAGATTTATAAGATATTGCCAGAAGATACGAGGCAAAATAAGAAGTTGCTGAGTTATCAGGATGGTATGGGAGTGGCATTAGGCATAGGCGGTTTTTTGTTTCGCCATTTAGGGATGGCTTCCTCGCCTTTCTTGGTAGAGGATTATCGTATGGGAATGGTTGTGCGTGGACAGTTGAGGGGCATCATCAACCTGCAAGAGCATACTTTACAGGAAGGTACAATCGTCTTCATCACGCCAGGCACCATCGTGGAGCCCTTGGAGGTGAGCGATGATTTCCTGTTGGATGGAATGGGCTTGCCAGCCGATCTCTTCTTGATGGCGCATGGAGGCCGACTGCCTGAACTTTTCAATGGACAGGTGAAGGATGGGAGAAGAATTGTATCCTTTGAGGAGCGAACCATTCTCGACCGAATGCTTCGTCTCTTACACGACTTGATGGGAGAGGACGGCACCAGCAAGGAGGTCATCTACAGCCTGATAACCACGGTTACTCATTATTATGACCAACTCTTTCATGATTGTACATCCGTGTCGTCTCCTTCCCATTCCAATGAGATCTTCAATCGTTTCCTGCGCCTTGTCAATCTCCATGGCAGCAAGGAGCATCAGCTTGCCTTCTATGCCGAAAAGCTTTGCATCACCAGTCGCTATCTGGGCACGCTTGTGATGTCGGTGAGCGGAGTGAGTGCGAAGGAGTGGATAGACCGAGCCATCATCTCTGCCGCCAAGGTGCAGTTGCACCATAGCGACAGGCAAACTACACAGATTGCCGATGAGCTGAATTTCCCCAATGTCAGCTTCTTCTGCAAGTACTTCAAGCGATTGACAGGCTTTACGCCCCAGCAGTATCGCAATCAGAAGGAGTAGATGAATTGCTTCTTCACCACCTTATTGCTCAACTTGCCAATCCAGTTCTCACCCGCAGATACTGTCATCTCGGCAAGCGCAAGCTTGTTGTTAATCATATCATTGATGCGCTCCTCAAAGGTGTTTTGGTGATAAAAGGATGTTTCCAGAGAGTGATGGAACCAACTTGCCACCTTTCAAGTATGTAGGATAATTGCATATCTGCTTCAAGGCAAGCTTCATCAGCAAGATGATACCCTGATGCTCGGTATCCAGAGAGACGATTCTCCACAGGCGTACCACTTATGGCGATATGCGCATCAGCCTTGATGGCACGTACCGCCCCGCAATCAGTTTCTTTACCTCTGGTGTCAATTCCACCTTGGCTCCCTTGTACTCCTTTTTATCGTGCTCTCTGAGCAAGATTATCATTTATTCTATAGTTTGAAACTAACTTTTCGCCCTTGGAATCTTCTTATACACGAATCCTTCACCACCAGGGAAGTAAGCTTCGAATACAATGCTGAGGAACTGGGCTATGTCCTTACGCTTTTTTTCAATCTTGAAGAAGGCGGAACTGGCATATGCCATTAGGTCGGCTTGGCTGCATTTGGCACTGCCATCAACGACAGCGCAGCACCGACATACATAAACCTAATCTTTGCTTTGTCGCTTATGGGCGATATGCCCACAAACAAGGCAAGGACGAGCGACAATGCGCAGAAGCAGAGTGCCAGTAATGCTGTTCCCATATTCTATTCTGTTTTTTAATCTTTCAAACAAGCAAGCGGTATTGTTACTGATATTCAGTTGTATATGCAAGCAGAGCCTGATATTTGTGGATATTAAATGCTATGAATTGCGCTGTTTTGTTGCTAACTTTTGTGGCAATTTAGAACTAACTTTTGCGGCACTTCATTTGTAACTTTCGCTGTATTTCATTTGTAGTTTTTGATGTATTTTGTTTGTAGTTTTTGTGGCATTTGATCATGTGTTTTTGTGGTAATCCATCGGGTGTTTTATGCTTTTTATTTCTTCTTCAGACAAGCCTGATGCTTGCATTATGGTTTTCATAGGCACACCAAGAGACAGAAGGTTGGCGGCTATTTTTACTTTAGCTGCTTTTCCGCCTTTAGCCATGCCTTCAGCTATTCCTTCCGTCATTCATTCTACTTTGCCCTTTGTCATGCCTTCTGCCATAAATAAAAAACTGAGTCTACTTCAAAATATACCGATTTTTTGAAGTAGACTCAGTTATAAATAAAAGTGTCTATTTATGTGTGAACCAGCGTGTGATATGGTTGGATGGTGTCACAACGACAAACTTATATAGCTTCGACTTGGGCAATGTGTCGAGGTCGACAGTATATGTGCAGTCGGACGCTTTGGCGGAGCCTATGAGCTGCCATGTGTCCTTGCCACCCTCACGATAGTTGTTTGTAGAGCTGACGTACACTTCGGCGTTGTTGGTTGTTGGTGCAAGTGTCTGCCACTTAAGTATCACTTTGTTGTCAAATCCGGTTGTGGTGAGATTGCAGATGTCGGCATTGCCGAAGAAGGGTATTCCGTCCTGCTCCCATTCCACGTCGCGTGGGACAGTGAATCCCATATAGCGGCAGATAGAAGGATTGATGTCTACCTGCGAGAGGCTCTTGCTTCCCCATTCGGCGTTCATGTCGCGACGGTTGCTCACCATCCATACTCCACGCTCGCCGGCAGATTGTCCGCCGTGGTTGAATCCGTGTTCCTCACGTCCGTGGTCGGTGGTGACGATGAGCAGCCATTCTTCGTCGAAATTCTTTTCGCGGTATTTTATGGCGTCCCATATCTGACGCAGCATACGGTCTTCACGTTTCAGATAGTCTTCGGAGAACGTGCTGTAGCCGGTGATGTGGAAAGCGTCGTCGGTATACCATAGATATACCCAACTAAGGTCTGGAGCTTTCTCGCGAACGCATTGCGCAGCGTTGCGTATCACTACAGAGTCGATGTCGTATATCTGTAATTCGCGTGGCTTGCGCGGAAAGTGCAGTGTGTCGAGATCGTAACCGTCGTATGCGTAGTCGACACGCACATTGTTGGTCTCGGGGTGTCCTTCGCCGATAAGCAGAGTGCGGTTGTCAGCCCAGCTTGAGAACAGTGCTGTCTTTACGTCGCGCTGCTGAGCCTTGGCAATACGGAAGAGCGACCAGTAGTTGTAGTTGGTCTTGATGTTGGAGTTGCCCTGCACGTTGTGCTTGTTCATCCATGTTCCGGTGAGGATGTTGGTGTATCCGATGGCTGATATTGTCGGGCTTTGGCTCAATGCTCCCACCTCGCCGCCAGCATAGGCTTCGGCATAGCTGCCGGTTGAGGCTATGTCGAATATTGTTGCAGGACGTGTCTGCTGCAGAAATTCGCGCGACACACCGTCCATTATTACGTATAGAGCCTTGCGGGTTTTAGATTGGCCTGGAAGGCATATCATTGCCGCCATTGCGGCAATGATAAGGATATTTGTTTTTCTCATTGTTTATATTGATTTTTTGTTATTGCCATCCGAAGAGTTGAGGTGTGAGGTTGGGGTTCAGATCCATCTCGTGCTTGGGCACAGGGCGATAGTAGTCGCGTGGTTCTTGGAAAGTACCCATTGTCTTGGCTGTCTGTATGTTTCCGCTTGTACCGTTCTTGATGTAGACGGTGGCTTGCGGGTCGTCGATGCTGCCCGTACGGTAGTAGGTGAGTTTCTTGCCGAGGGCGTTGGTCTCCTTGTCAGCCTCTGCAGGTATTTCCTGCGATGACGGTATAAGATATATGTCGGGTATTCCGTCGCCTGTCAGGTCGTACTTGCCGAGTGACGGGAAGTAGAGTCCTTCGGGCACTTGTTCAAGCAGTTTGCCTGCGTGCCATCTCATAAGGTCGTCGAATCGGAATCCCTCGAATGCCAATTCTACGCGGCGTTCGCGGCGTATCTCAAGCAGTATGGCGCTCACTCCGGGGAACTTGGCAGCCTCTACCGGGTCGGCAGTAACGTTCATGGTAAGGTGTGGCATACCGGCACGGTCGCGCAAAAGGTTGATGGTCTTGTCGAGATCGTCCTGCGTCAGCTGTCCCAGTTCGGCTCTTGCCTCGGCGTATGTCAGCAGAACTTCGGCGTAGCGTATAGTCGGATAGTCGATGCCGAGATAGTAGTCCTTGTCCTTGCTGTTAGGGAAACCCTTCAGCTGGTGATAGCCAGAGAAGTTCTTGTTGAGATTCTGCACGTATAGTCCTTGTCCCGGTGCATATCCCATGGTGCCTTTCAGTTCCCAACCAGGGTAGGCGAGAGTCTGCGACATGCGTGGGTCGCGGTTCTTGAACTCGTCGACAAACTGCTTGGTCTGGTATCCGGGCTGTGCCGAATAGTATGTTCCGTCCTTCATAAGGTATGCCTGTACGAGAGCCTTTGTAGGACATGGAATGTAGTTGCCGAACATGTATGCACCCCAGATGCCGTTTTCGGCTACATTGCGCTCATAGTAATGTGCCTGTATCATCTCCGGATTGGAGGTCAGGTCGGAAGCGTTGAACAGCGAGGCGTAGTCGCTTTCGGGGTGTCCGGTGTTGTATATGCTGTAGCGTGCTGACTGCATTATCTCGCTGGCAGCGTCGGCTGCCTTCTTGATTAGAGCATCGGCAGAAGCCTGCTGATTCAGTTCGGGATGATATTTGCGGTATGTGCCCTCGTACAGGGCGGTGCGTGCCATTGATGCCAGTACTATCCAACGGTCGATGGCACCCTTGGGTTGGTCGGCCTTGACGTTGTCGGCGGCATACTGATAGTCGTCCATGACGTGTTGCATCACCGTCTCGCGGCTGTCGCGCTTGCCGTACAGTAGGTTGTCGTTGGTAGCAAGAGCGTGGTCGCACCATGGTACGTCAGAGTATTTCTTCACCATTGTCATGTAGAACTCAGCACGGTAATATCGTGCCACGCCCACCCAGTGTGCCATTATCTCGTCCGACACATTGGCTTTCTTGCAGTTGTCGAGAAAGTAGTTGATGTCGTACAGCCGCTTCCAGTCCCATCCTGCGTCTATAGTGGTTGATGTAGGATTAGCCGATGTCATGATGTTCTTGATGGTGACATTGTCGGTGGTGGCCTGGTCGTCGGTGCCGGCATCGCCGATGTAGCTGTATGCCGGAGTGTTGACGAGTCCGTAGCAGTAGAGTCGGAGGTCTTGTTCGGTGTTGAAGAAGTTCTTTTGTGTTATTTCGGTGTGCGGGTCGCGCTGCAGGAAGTCGTCGTTGCACGATGTGAGACACACTGCCGACAGCGCAATGGCTGCCATATATATTGAATGTTTCATTGTCTTATGAGTTGTTATATCGTTAGAATGTTACGTTCACGCCCACTGTATATTGCCGGTTGAATGGGTATACATACCCGTAGGAGTCGCTGTTGGTGACTGCCTCGGGGTCGAAATACTTCTTAAGTGCGCTTATTTCGAAGAGGTTGTCGGCGCTGGCATACACGCGGATGCGGTTGATGTGCAGGCGGTTGGTGAGTTTCGAAGGCAGTGTGTAGCCTACGGTGATGTTCTTCAGTCGCATATAAGCTCCGTTGAGCAGGTATTTTGTCTGCGGAATTGCCAATCCCATGGCAGATGTTATGCCGGTACCGAGGTTCTTGTCGGCAAGCCACGACTGGAATACCGGATACATCGATTTGGTGTTCTTGTTGGCAAGTCCGGCGGCTATGTAGCTCTTGGAGTGCTTTGCCATCTGTTCGGGAGTGTCGTCGGTGGCGCGATAGAAGTCGAAGGCGTGTTTCTGTCCGCCGGCGTAAGGCTGCTGGTAGAAGCTCCAATACAGATAGCTGAGCGGATAGTAGTCGCGTTTGGCAATGCCCTGAACGAATACAGAGAGGTCGAATCCATTCCACTCGGCACCGAGGTTAAGTCCGAAGCGGTATCGCGGTGATGAGTTGCCTATGCGGCTGAGGTCGCCCGGATGGTCGGCCGTTGTGCCCTTGGTGATGGTATGGTCGCCGTCGAGGTCCTTATATTTGGGCCATCCCTCAACGATTGTCAGTGCTCCCCATGGTATTATCTGTGTTTCGTCGAGTTGGGCAATCTCCTCCTTGCTTTGGAACATTCCGTCGTTGGTGAGTCCCCATATCTCGCCTATCTCCATACCCTTGTAGTATTGTCCGAGCTTGCGGTCGGGGTTGTCAAATCGGGTTATCCATGAGCGGTTGTCGGAGAGTATGAACCGGGCGTTCCATGCAAAAGGTTTGCCTGCCAACTTGAACTGGTCGCGGTAGGCGACGGACAGTTCCCATCCCGTAGTCTTCATATCGGCAGCGTTCTCGTTAGGTTCGTTGGCACCGAGCAGCCCTGGCAGTTCCTTGCCCTTGGTGAGCATGTCGCGTGTGTCGCGGCGGTATATGTCGAACGACATGGTGAGTCGGTTCTGCAGCAATGCGATGTCTATACCGGCATTTATGGTGCGCACTTTCTCCCAAGTGTAGCTGGGCGATACGAGTGCTGGCGATGAAACTATTTGCTGTAGCTTGCCGTCGATAATGTACGATCCGGTCTTCGACGCCATGGCAGGAATATATCCATACTCCGAAACGAGCTGGTTGCCAAGCGATCCGTACGAAGCTCGCAGCTTGAGCTGTGATATGTAGCGTGTGAGTGGCTGGAAGAACGGTTCGGCGTCGACGCGCCATGCCAGCGAACCTGACGGGAAGAATCCGAAGCGCTTGTTCTTGGGGAATCTTGAAGTGCCGTCGTAGCGTCCGTCGAGTTCAAGTATGTACCGGTCGTTGAATATATAGTTGAGTCGGTAGTAGAGTCCGCGTATTGCCCAGTCCTTGTATGTCTGGCCTACATATTGGTCGCCCGACGACAGAGCTATCGACGGCAGCGCCGAGGCGATGATGTCGTAGCGGTTGGCGGTGAAGTTGTCTGAGCGGTTGTACTCTTGGTTGAAGCCCAGCACGGTAGTAAGTGCGTGCTTGCCGAATTGCTTGTTGAATGTGGCATAGAGGTCGAGCACGGTATACAACGTCGACGTGTTGCCCTTGTAAGCTTGCGATGTTCCGTCCGTGCGGATGTCTTGCGGACCGTAGCCTATGTTGTACTTGGTCTTGTACCAGTCGTAGTCTTCGTGTCCTAATGCGAAGGTGAAGTCGCCGTTCAGTTTGACCATCTTGTTCCACAGACTCAGTTCGGCGGCGAAAGTGCTCTGCAGACGCATGTTGGTGGTGCTCTCCTTGCCTCCGTCCGTTATCTGTGCCAGAGCCTTTCCGAGGTCGGTATTGGCCCATGTGCCGTCGGTGTTGACATCGACGTCGCTCGGTTTGGCGTCGTACAGGGCGTCAAGATTGTAGTAGCTTGGCTTGTTGCGCTTGGTCATTACGAACGAGGTGTTGTTAGAAACGTTAAACCAGTCGCTGATGTTGTAGCGCACCTTGCCTCGTGTGCTGTAGCGTTTGTAGGTGTCGTCGGGTGCAATCCTTGAGAGTACGCCGTCCTCGCCGTCGTATCCTGCAGAAATGTAGAAGTTGGTGCGGGCTGTAGCTCCCGACACCGACAGCTGATGGCTCTGTGCAAAGGTGCTGCGGTCGAGGAAGTAGCGTGTCCAGTCGCGGTTGCCCATATAGTCCCACTGAGTGTTGTCAAGCGGGTCGAGTCGTATGGCTTCGGTGCCCGAAGGATTGTCCGAGCGCTGGCGTGCCCACTCCAGACGTTCGTCGCTGGTGACATGTCCCGAACTCCAGGGCGTGTTGAGCACAGCGATGTTCTTCAGTTTCAGGTATATGTAAGGGTCGGAAGTCTTATCGGTGAGTTGTGAGGGGCGTCGCCACTGTGCGTTGCCGTTGTAGCTTACGCTGATGCGGTCGCCGCTACCCTGCTTTGTAGTGATGAGTATCACGCCGAAGGCAGCGCGTGCTCCGTATATGGCAGCTGAGGCTGCGTCCTTCAATACCGATATGCTCTCGATGTCGCCAGGCATCAGCCGGTTCATCTCTTCGGCATCGGCAGCCACTCCGTCTATAAGAATCAGAGGCGAACCGCCATTGATCGAAGCCTCGCCACGTATGTTGAGTGTGGCTGCCTTGCCCGGTTCGCCACTTGTGAAGTCGATGTTAAGGTTGGGAATCATACCCTGCAGTCCGCGCGAAAGGTCGTTGATGGGTCGTTTCTCAATATCCTTTGCTGTGAGTTGGTCGACAGCTCCCGACATGTTTATTTTCTTCTGGGTGCCATAGCCTACTACTACAACGTCGTCGAGCAGGTGTGTGTCTTTTTCAAGTTTTATGCTGAGGGGGGTGTTGTCTTTTGTGTTGACAAGCTTTTCTGCAAATCCCAGGTAGCGGACTGTTATCACAGCGTTCTTGTCAACGTTCAGTGAGAAGTGTCCGTCGATGTCGGTTGTTGTTCCGTTGGCACTCTCTTTCTCATAGACAGTGGCTCCGATAAGCGGTTCGCCGTTGTCGTCTACGACAACGCCCTGCACCGTTATCTTCTTTGCTCCGGGTACGATAGTCGGATTGGAGTCTTTGTTTCCGTCGGCTGTTGGCACTGTATGTGCTGCTGCAGAGGAGTACGCCATTCCTGCAAGGAGGCAGGATGTGGCAAAATAATACTTAAGATTCATGTATGCAATATTGTTTGTTCTTTTTCTGCTGCAAAGTTATACATGCTGTTTTTCAGTAGTATTACGAGGCTGTTTGCCGTGGGTTAAGATAGTTTTACATTTAAGTTTCTTGCTGTTGGCTGCGTAAACAATTCCACCCGGAGCACCGTTCTCAATACAATATTTGCATTTCTTACCGCTCGAAACTGCCATCTGAACGCACAAGAAAATCTTTGGTGCGTTCAGATGGCAGTTTTGAACGGTTTTGTTATATGGCTCATACACAGAATGTTATGCTGATAAAGATGTTGTTGTACAAATATTGGCGGCATAAGAATGCTCTATTTTATTTCAAAAGGACTACATTTAGAGTGCAACTGTAGTCCTTTTGCCCTCTAAAAGGACAACTATTGCATAGCAAAAGGGCTACAGTTGCATTGCAAAGAAGCCCAGAATGGAAAATCAAGGGTGTCGGACACCGCTGAAACAATAAAAATCGACCCCGGAAATCTCCAGAATCGATTTTTATTTTGTAACACTTTTTTACTGTTTGTACTATATTTGCATATCAAAACCGTCTCACCATCTCACCGCCACAACAACCGGATCACCGCTCCGTCTACTTGATACACTCGCGCTGCAGGAAGTCTTCGTATTCGGAGCGATAGCCGTTGAATACGTTGATGTCTACTTCTGGGCGTATGCCGCTGACACGTCCGTCGGGACATAGCTGCCAGTAGACGAGGTGTACGTCGGGCTTGTATTCGCCGTAACGGGCTATCCAGATGTTGTAGTCGCGCTTGAGGTCGGGTGCCGAGGGGAGGTATCGGTTGACGAATGTCTGCGAGATGTACAGGACGGGGCGTGTTCCGGTGTGCTGGCCTACGATGCGCAGCCATGTGCGCACGGCACGGAACAGGGCTTCGGGTCCGCCCATTTTCTTTATCATGGCGTGGGTTGGCTCAACGTCGAGAACCGGAGGCAGGTCGCCCTTCGAGAACTTTGAGTTGGCTATGAAGAAGCGTGCCTGGCGGTCGGCAGGCGTACGTGTGGAGAAGAAGTGATAGGCTCCGGTCTTGATGCCGCGTCGGCGTGCCGCCGTATAGTCGGCACGGAAGTAGCGGTTGCGTATGGTTGTGCCCTCCGTAGACTTGATGTAGCAGAATGATACGGGATAGTCTACCTTGCCACGCACACGTTTGCGCGATATTGTTCCTAAGTGCGATATGCGCAGACGACTCCAGTCGATGGGGTAGTGGCGTCGGCCTACGTCGTGCTGAAATCGCGACAGGTCGATGCCGTATATGCGGTCGGCGGTGTATTCGAGCCGTTCGCCCAGGAAGCGATTCTCCTTCCATTCGCCAATGCGCAGATGCTTCTTGGGCAGGAGTGCGAATCCGAATCCCGTGCGTTGTCCGTCGCGCCACTGGCCCGAATAGAATCCCTGCTGCGTATCGGCAAAGGTGCCGTGTCCGTGGGCAATGGCGTCGCGGTTCATCTCGCCCGAGTAGGTGCCCGTAGAGTCGGTCCATGTGCCACGCACGAGTGTGTCGGCACGCCATGTGCCAACGATGCGGTGATGTAGCGAGTCGTGGCTCACGCCCTTTCCACTGCGTTTGCCGCAGCGCCATTGTCCGGCGTATATGGTGCTGTCGCCTATGCTGAGTGTGCCGTAGCCGTCGTAGCGGCCGTTCTTTACGGTGCCGCAGTAGGTGTATTTGCCACGCTGGCTGACTATGGTGTCGGGTGTGATGTCGCGGCACGACGTCAGCAAGAGCAGTGCTAAAATAAATAGATGTGTGATGTGCGTTTTCATTTCTTCAACAGTTTACTGATTTCGCGACGCGATATGATTTTCTTTCCGCTTACTACGCCTATGAAGTGGCCGCGACTGGTGTATACGGGTGCTCCGTCATGGGCGAGCAGGCGCGACAGATTGTGGCAGCCCGATGCTTGCACGGTGCCCTGGGCGATGATGGGGCTTACGGTGTCCGACTCTATTCCGCGCACGCCGAGAGCCGGAGTGGCTGCTGTGAGAATGGTGCGTGGCGTTGAGGCGTTCCAAAGTTGCAACTTGGCGGGCTTTGCCCAGTCGGGTGTGCTATGGTCGGCGGTTTGCAGTACAGCCAGACGCAAGGTGCTGTCGTGGCTGATGAGGTGCATCGGCAGGCGTATGGTTTTGCCCTCGTCGTCGTGTCCGGTCACTGTGAATGTGGCTTTGGTGCAGAGTGCAAAGTGGTGGCGGCGTTTGTCAGTAGCCAAACTGTCGATGATGTGGCGTGCGGATTTTACGGCATTGGTGGCGTGGTTGATGCTGTTGGCGAGCGATGCTATCTGCTGATAGCCGTTGTCCTGAACGCCATGCACACGTATGTAGTAGTCGAGTTCGTACTTCTGTGTCTGCAATCGCTTGAGCTGTAGGTCGGCAGAGAGGCGGCACAGTCGCACTATAGCCGAGTCGTTGAGGCTGCGGGGCACGCCCCCTTCGGCTGTGTAGGGAGCCACTACGCGTCCGCGGCAGGTGGGCAGTAGCGGCAGACTGTTGGTCCAGAAGCCCATTGTGAGTCGGCGGTGTGTGGCTGAGTCGCGCACGGATGTGATGCCGATAAGGACTGAGTCGCCCTCGGCAGAATCGAAGTAGAGCACGGGGCGGTTGTCTACCGTCACTTCGTGCCATGTAAGCTGTTCGACGACTATGGCTGTTCGGCGCATGCTGGAGGCACTCGACGGCCATGTCTGCCATGTGCACCATGCCGCAACGGCTATGATGAGTACTGTGGCAGCGCCGACTATTGTCTTTGTGTGTGGTTTCATAATATATATGTGTATATGTAAGTTTGTTCGGATTGCGAAATTACAAATAATATCAATACGGCGTATAATAAAAAGCCAATAGTTTCACGCTTTTTAAGCCATATATTTTGTTTATTCCGATGTTAATCGTAACTTTGCATAAATAGAAAATGACGAAAAGTAAGTATGAACCCTTCTGAATTCATCAAAAAATTCAAAAGCCGTTATCTGTTGGGCAATTTGTGCGCCATGGCTCTTGTGGTGGTGGCAGCGTGCGCGGGCGTTAAGTTCGGGCTCGACATATATACGCATCACGGAGAGTCGATAGCAATACCCGACGTGCGCCGCAAAGCGTTTGCCGATGCCGACTATCTATTGCGCGAGGCTGGAATGATTGTGGTGGTGAGCGACACGGGATATGTGCGCGGACTGCCGCCCGACTGTATTCTGGAGCAGTCGCCTGCACCGGGCGACCGCGTGAAGTCGGGACACGTGATTTACCTCACCGTAAACGCTTCGCACACGCCTACGCTCTCTGTGCCCGACATCATCGACAACTCATCGCTGCGCGAGGCTATGGCCAAACTGCAGGCTATGGGATTCAAGATTACCCGACCTATGTTTGTAGAGGGCGAGAAAGACTGGGTGTACGGACTCGTGGTGCGCGGACGTCAGGTCAAGGCTGGCGACCGTATAGGCATCGACGACTACATCACCATCCAGGTGGGCAACGGTCAGCGCGACACTACCGAAGAGATAGACTACACCGATGCGCCCGAGCTGCTGCCCGAAGAGCAAATGGAAGAAGTGGGCGATGTAGATGAATTCCAAGAAATACACGAGTAGGAATGTTGAATTTTGAATGTTGAATTTTGAATTGGTCGGCTGTGCCGATGCTGAATTGTTCAATTTTGAATTGAGAATTCAAAATTCAAAACTCATAATTGCCGAAGGCAACCAACTCAAAATTCAAAACTCAAAATTCAAAACTCTATATAGCTAAGGATATGACAGACAATATAGATATAATGGACGAACTTGACGTGCAGGACATGGCTGTAGAAGGCTATGACGCTGATGCGTCGGACGACGAGACCGGGCAGTTGTACGAGCACTTCCGATTTGAGGCCGACCCCGGCATGCAGCCCCTGAGAGTCGACAAATATATGTGCGAGAAACTACCGCACTCGTCGCGCAACCGTATTCAGACGGCTGCCGATGCCGGCTTTGTACACGTCAACGGACGCCCCGTAAAGAGCAACTTCAAGGTGCGCCCGGGCGACGTGGTGACGCTGATGCTCGACCGCCCTCGCCACGATACAAGCATTGTGGCTGAAGACCTGCCCATCAATGTGGTCTATGAGGACGATGACTTGATGGTGGTGAACAAGGAGGCTGGTATGGTGGTGCACCCGGGAGCGGGCAACTTCACCGGAACATTGGTCAATGCCATTGCATGGCACTTGCGAAATGTGGAGAGCTACGACCCCAACGACCCCGAAGTGGGACTCGTTCACCGTATCGACAAGGACACAAGCGGACTGCTCGTTGTGGCAAAAACTCCGAAAGCAAAGACGTCTCTCGGACTGCAATTCTTCAATAAGACTACGCATCGCTCGTACAACGCTGTGGTGTGGGGCAACCTCACCGAGGACGAAGGACGCATTGAGGGCAACATTGCTCGCGACCCTAAGGACCGACTGCGCATGACTGTGATGCCGCCCGAATCGGGTATTGGCAAGGAGGCTGTGACGCACTGGCGCGTGATAGAGCGCTTCGGCTACGTAACGCTGATAGAGTGCCGACTGGAAACGGGCCGTACGCATCAGATTCGTGCCCACATGAAGCATATAGGACATCCGCTGTTCGGCGACGAACGCTATGGCGGAATGGAGATATTGCGTGGCGAACGCTCGGCAACATACAAGGCTTTCATACAGAACTGCTTCAAGCTGTGCTCGCGACAGGCTCTGCACGCCCGCACTCTGGGCTTCGTGCATCCTTCGACACACAAGCAGATGGACTTCACAAGCGAGTTGCCTGCCGACCTGGCGCAGCTCATCGATAAATGGCGCGCCTATCTGGGAGGAACTACGCGCGACACATTCAGCAACAAATAATATAACATATTATATATAATGGAAACTCTTAAACGTAACATCGCCATCGTTTGCGGCGGCGATTCTTCAGAACATGACGTGTCAATGCGCTCAGCGCAGGGATTGTTCTCTTTTTTCGACAAAGATCGTTATAACGTGTATATCGTCGATGTGAAGGGGCTGGACTGGCATGTCGACCTGCAAGACGGCACAACGGCAACTATCGACAAGAACGATTTCTCGTTTCTTGAGAATGGAAAGGCCGTAGTATTCGATTATGCCTATATCACAATACACGGTACACCGGGTGAGAACGGCGTGCTGCAGGGTTACTTTGAGTTGCTGCACATTCCATACAGCACATCAGGCGTGCTTGTTGAGGCTATGACCTTCGACAAGTATGTGCTCAATAATTATCTGCGCGGATGGGGAGTCAACGTGGCAAAGAGCCTGTTGCTGCGCCGCGGCGATGAAAACAAGTACAGCGAGGCATACATCGAGAGCGAAATCGGTATGCCGTGCTTCGTAAAACCGGCTGCTGACGGATCAAGCTTCGGCGTGTCGAAGGTGAAGAATACTGACCAGCTGGCTCCGGCATTGCGCGTGGCATTCATGGAATGCGACGAGGTGATGATCGAAAAATTCATGAAGGGAACCGAGATTTCAATCGGTTGCTACAAGACTCGCGAGAAGTCGGTAGTGTTCCCGGCTACTGAGGTGGTGACAAGCAATGAGTTCTTCGACTACGATGCCAAGTACAACGGACAGGTGCAGGAGATCACTCCAGCCCGTATCGCTCCCGAAACTGCCAAGCGTGTGGCTGAGGAGACAAGCCGCATTTACGACATCCTGCACTGCAACGGCATCATCCGCATCGACTATATCATCTCGAAGGATGCCAACGGCAATGATGTCATCAACATGATCGAAATCAACACTACTCCTGGCATGACTGCTACCAGCTTCATCCCACAGCAGGTACGCGCTGCCGGACTCGACATCAAGGAAGTGTTGACCGACATCGTGGAGAATCAGTTTTAATGAATTTTGAGTTTTGAATTTTGAGTTTTGAATTGGTCGGCTTCGCCGATGTTGAATTGTTCAATTGAGAATTTAGAATTCAAATAGTTCAATAAAACAGAAGTTGTAATCAAAAGCTTATAAACTCAAAACTCAAAATTCAAAACTCAAAATTGCCGAAGGCAACCAATTCAAAATTCAAAACTCAAAATTCAAAACTCACTTATGGATATACATCAATTTGACGCTATCCGGCCGTTTGAGCCGGAAGAGTTGCCCGAAGTGTTCGACCGCTTGTTGCAGAACGAGCAATTCAAACAGGTGCTGGCCTATCTTTATCCTGGAGTTCCGGTAGAGATGATAGATCAGAAGATGCACCAGTGTCGCACCAACCTTGAGTTTCAGAAGGCTTTCTGCCTTGAATTCCTTAACAATCTTCTTGCTAAGGCAAGTCTTGGCATCGACTCTGATTTTCAGAACATCGACCTCAAACGTCGCTACACATTCGTGAGCAACCACCGCGACATTGTGCTCGACTCGGCTCTGTTGCACAAACTGCTGTTTGATGCAGGTTGCGACACTACAACCGAGATTGCCATAGGCGACAATCTGCTGAAGTTGCCGTGGGTGAAGGACATCGTGCGCATCAACAAGTCGTTCATCGTGGAGCGCTCGTTGTCAATGCGTCAGATGCTTGTATCGTCCAAACGACTTTCGGACTACATGCACTTTGTCATCAACGAGAAGCATGACAACGTGTGGATAGCTCAGCGTGAGGGACGTGCCAAGGACTCTAACGACCGCACACAGGAGGCTATTCTCAAGATGATGACAATGGGGGGCGAAGGCTCAGTGAAGCAACGCTTGCTGTCGCTGAACATCGTTCCGCTTGCCATAAGCTACGAGTTTGACCCCTGCGACTTTCTCAAGGCCCAGGAGTTCCAGCTGCGTCGCGACGTTGAGGGATGGAAGAAGGGACCGATGGACGATGTCATCAGCATGCAGACCGGCATAATGGGATTCAAGGGACACATTCATTACCATTGCGCTCCTTGCATCGATGAGTGGCTCGAGCAGTTGACCGACGATATGCCCAAGGCCGACTTCTACAAGGCTGTGGCTGAACATATCGACCATGACATCTGGCTTGGCTATCGTCTCTATCCGTCCAACTTCGTGGCTCTCGATCTTCTCGAAGGCAACAAGGCTCATGCCGACCGCTACACCGATGAGGACCGTCAGCGCTTTGAGGCTTATCTGCAAGGTCAGATGGCTAAGATTCAGTTGCCCAATCCCGATGTCGACTTCTTGCGCGAGTGCATGCTGACAATGTATGCCAACCCTGCCCGCAACCAGATGAGCGTACTGTAATCTGTCTACGGAGTTTAGTTTATTGCGAAGCATTATTGCCGATGAAAATCAGAATATTACTAATGGGTTTGGCAGCTGCTGTGCTTGCATCGTGCGAGCACGACGGCTATGAGTCGGGCGATGGCAGTCTGTCGTATCTCACCGCCGAATTGGCTGTGCTGCATACGGCGTCCAATCGTTCGGCTACGTCTGCCGACCTTGACAATGGCACAACGCTCAGCATCAGCAATCCGTTCACGACATCGTGGATGACCAAGGCTGACACCATCTATCGTGCATTGCTGTACTACGATGTAGCTACCGATGGCAGCAAGAAGGTGAAGGCCCGTTCGGTGTCGGCTGTGCCAGTGCTACGACCGATGGAGCAAAGCAAGGTGAAGGATATACACACCGACCCTGTTGGGGTGGAGAGCGTATGGGCTGCCAAAAGCGGATATATCAATATGTCGTTGCTTCTGAAGGCGGGCAAGACTGACGGTGAGGATGCCGTGCAGACGCTCGGACTGGTAGATTGTGGCACGACTGTCGGCAATGACGGCAAGCATATACGCCATCTGAAGCTTTATCACGACCAGGGAGGCGTGCCCGAATATTACACAGTGCAACGCTATGCCAGCATCGACACTAAGGATTTGGGCGATGTTGACGCTGTAAGCATCACGGTGAATACATATAGTGGTGAGGTGACGAAGACTTTGGAGTGTAAATAAAAAGGTAGTGTCTCTGTCTTGACATTACCCTAATACAAAAAAAACAGGAGGCTGTGGCATTTCGCCATAGCCTCCTGTCGTTTATGTGTAGAATCATTTGTAATACTGTTGTGCGAGAGCTGTTATCTCGTTGGGGATGAGCGCTGTGATGTCTTTACCCTCGTTGATGTATTGTCGCACAAGAGTGGAACTCACATCGTATAGACCGGTATCAAAAACCTTAACGGTTTGTGGCAGTTTTGCTGTGTCTATAGGATATCCCGTACGCGGATAAATGGCGATAGGGTAGTGGGAAATGATGTCGTCGGCATGATACCAGCGATCGAACACAGCCCAGTTGTCGGCACCTATAAGCAGCGTAAATTCACGTTCGGGATAGTCGTTGCTAAGCGACTGTAGCGTGTGCCACATATAAGAAGGGCGGGGCAGATGAAATTCGTAGTCGCAAGCCTTCAGTTGTGGATATGGTTCAAGCGCTATGCGGGTCATATCGAGACGCAACTGCTCGTCGAGCAGGTCGGCCGAATGCTTCAGAGGGTTTTGCGGCGACACCATGAGCCACACTTCGTCGAGTCCGGCAAGTTCAATCATCTTGCGTGCAATGGCTATATGTCCGTTGTGTATGGGATTGAACGAGCCGCCGTAAATGCCGGTCTTTATCTTGTTCATAATTTACTTAATGAACTCCTTTATAATCTGCAGTGTCTCTTCTACTGCCTTGTCGAGATTGTCGTTGATGACAATGCGGTCGAACTTGGATGCTTGCGACAACTCGAATGTGGCGCGCTCGATGCGCTGTTCTATCACTTCGGGAGCGTCAGTGGCGCGTCCGGTGAGTCGGCGGCGCAGCTCGTCGATAGATGGCGGCTGAATGAAAATGCTCAGCGCACGGTCGCCATAATACTGCTTGATGTTGCATCCGCCCTTCACGTCAACGTCGAAAACTACGTTCTCGCCACGTGCAGCCTGCGTCTCCACCTGCTGTTTCAGCGTTCCGTAGAAGCGGTCTTGATATACCTCTTCATATTCAAGGAACTCGTCGCGGGCTATACGCTCACGGAATTCTTCTGGAGTGATGAAGAAGTACTCCACACCGTTTTGCTCTGTTCCGCGTGGTTGGCGTGATGTGCATGATATCGAAAATGCCAGATGCAACTCCGGGTGTTGCATCAGTCGGTTGATGATTGTGCTCTTGCCGCTGCCACTTGGAGCGGAGAAGATTATGAGTTTGCCCATTGAGAGTTTTGAATTTTGAGTTTTGAATGTTGAATTTTGAATTTGTCGGCTTTGCCGATTTGGAATTGTTCAATTTAGAATTATTCCCTTTGGAAATTTTGAATTTTGAATTTTGAATGTTGAATTGTTTCCTTTTAATTCAAAATTGGATAATTCAACATCGGCGCAGCCGACCAATTCAACACTCAACATTCAACATTCCACATTTCTTTAAAGCGCGTTCAGCACCTGCTCCTTTATCTGTTCCAGTTCGTCCTTCATCTTGACGACGATGTTCTGCATCTCGGCGTTGTTGCTCTTCGAACCGGTTGTGTTGATTTCGCGACCCATTTCCTGGGCAATGAATCCGAGTTTCTTGCCCTGGCCATGTCCTTCAGCCATTGTCTCGCGGAAGTACCGCAGGTGATTGGCAAGACGCTGCTTCTCCTCACTGATGTCAAGCTTCTCGATGTAGTAGATGAGTTCCTGCTCAAGGCGGTTCTTGTCATACTCTACGTCGGGTATTTGCTTCAGTCCGTCAACGATGCGTGCGCGTATTTTTTCAACACGTGCCTTCTCGTATGGCTCAATACTGAGCAGGAGTTGCTCTATATTGTCAATCTTTTCGCCAAACTTCTTCTCGAGAGCAGCACCTTCCTGGGTACGGAATGCAACGAGCTGGTCTATAGCTTCGTTGATAGCAGCATTTGCAACCTGCCACTCCTCGGGTGTAAGCGTTTCTGTCTCAGCCTTCGACATGATGTCGGGCATACGCAGAAGTGTCACAAACCAGTCGGCAGGCAACGGAATATGGCACTGTTCGGCCACGTTCTTTATCTGCTGGCAGTAGTTCTTTGCCAGTTCGGTGTTGATGTTTGTAGCGTCGGTGTCGGCATCCTTCTCCACCCAAATGGCGAAGTCGACCTTGCCGCGCAGCAAGTGCTGCTGTATGTTCTGACGTATTTCCATCTCCTTTTCGCGATAGAGCGGGGCGATGCGAGTGGACAAATCAAGCGCCTTGCTGTTGAGCGACTTTATCTCAACGTTGATTTTCTTTCCGTTATAGACTGCGACAGACTTGCCGTAGCCAGTCATTGATAGTATCATATTTATTATATATGTGTAACTGTGGGTTGTTTAGTCACGATTGTTGCCGAATATGTGCAGCAGGTAGAGGAAGAGGTTGATGAAGTCGAGATACAGACTCAAGGCTCCAATCAGCGCGAGCTTCTGTGAGCTCTCGCTTGCATCGGGAGCTGCCTGGCACATCTGCTTGATCTTCTGGGTGTCGTAAGCGGTGAGACCTACGAATACGAGCACGCCAACGTAGCTTAGGATGAGGTCGAGACCACTGCTTGCCACGAACATATTGACTACTGAGGCAATGATGATGCCCAACAAAGCCATAAACAGAAGCTTACCCATTGAGGTGAGGTCGGTCTTTGTGGTATAACCGACGAGCGCCATTGCACCGAATGTTCCAGCTGTGATGAAGAACACTTTGCCGATAGTTGCTACCGAGAAAGCGAAGAATATCGTCGACAGAGTAGCACCGTTGATTACCGAATACAGAATGAACAGCAATGTAGCTGTCGACAACGACAGGCGGTTGATGGCACCGCTGATGGCGAATACGAGGGCAAACTCGGCTATGATAAGTCCGAAGAATGTCACCTTGCTTGAGAATATCAGCGACAGAATTGTAGGCGATGTAGCTACGCCGTAGGCTGTGAGGCCCGTTATAGCAAGTGCGAGTGTCATCCACACGAATACTTTGCGCATGAGTGCGGGGAAAGCTGTGGACATAGCGTAATCTTTGTTGCGCAGCGAGTCAACGTCGTACCAGTTTTCTTGTTTCATAATTGTTGTCTTAATTGGTTTGTACTTTTATTATAAATATATGGTGTAGGGCGTGTGCCCTACCATATATTTGGCAAATAGCGTGCCGAAACATTACATTATGCCAATCCACCTCAGCACGTCGTTGAGGTTGGCTACAATCATAAGCAGCATCAAGATGCCTATGCCGATGTATTCGGCGCGTATCATGAAGTTCTCCGACGGTTTGCGGCGTGTTATCATCTCGTAGAGCAGGAACAGCACGTGTCCGCCGTCAAGAGCCGGAATCGGCAGTATGTTCATGAATGCGAGGATGATGCTCAGGAATGCAGTCATGAGCCAGAACTTATGCCAGTTCCATACGTCGGGGAACATGCTGCCTATGGCACCGAATCCTCCGAGCGACTTGGCACCCTCGGCTGAGAAGATGTATTTCATATCGCCGACGTATCCAGAGAGCACGTTGCATCCGTACTTGATGCCTGCAGGGAAGCTCTCGAAGAATCCGTATTCGATGTGTGTCACCTTGTCGGCTGGCAACTGTGGCATGTATCCGAACTTCAAGTCGTCCTTGAGCACGCCCTTGCGTGTCAGTGTGCATGTCTGTTCGCCTGCCTGGCGAGCCAAAGTGACTGTTACGGTCAGCGCCTTGAGGCTGTCCTGATGTGTCTTGGCATAATCGAGCACGTCATCGATGCGTCCCACTTCATACTGGAAGTCGTTGAACGATTCGATGCGCTTGCCGTTGAGCGAAGTGATGATGTCGCCCTTGCGGAATCCCATGTGCTCAGCCAGCGAGCCTGAAAGCACGCTGTCGACGCGAGCCTCGATGAACTGGGTCATGAATGGAGGTGTCGACTTGAACATATTGAGCAAGTCGAGGTCGCCGGGCATATCTATGCTCACCTGCTTTCCGTCACGAATGACGTAAGCCTTGTGCGCTGTTGCCATGTCGCGGAACATGTCGGCACCGAATTTCTTGAATTCGCCCTGATCGGTTCCTACCAGAATGTCGCGGTCCTGGAATCCGATAGCCTTTGCCTCCTTGTTGAACTTCATGCCGAGCGGCATGTCCTTAGGCTTAACATAGTCGTCGCCCCATGTGAACAGACACATTGCATAGAGGAACAAAGCAAGCAGGAAGTTGACCAAAACGCCACCAATCATTATCAGCAGACGCTGCCATGCGGGCTTAGAACGGAACTCCCAAGGCTCGGCAGGTTTCTGCATCTGCTCGGTATCGAACGATTCGTCGATCATACCAGATATTTTGCAGTAGCCGCCCAAAGGCAGCCAGCCTATACCGTATGTCGTGTCACTCTTGCGAGGTTTGAACTGGAAGAGGTGAAACCAAGGGTCGAAGAACAGGAAGAACTTCTCGACTCTTACGCCGAAGAGTTTTGAGAAGAAGAAGTGTCCGCCCTCATGGAGCAGCACAAGAATAGAAATTGCCAGCATGAACTGCAGCAATTTGATAAGGAAAATTTCCATTAATTATTGATTCGTAATGATGATTATTATTTATTTATTTATTACAGCATTGCGCTTGCAATGCGGCGTGCCTCGGCGTCCGATGCTACATAGTCGTCGTATGTAGGACGGGCTATGAACGTAGCTTTCTGCATTGTAGCCTCGATAATCTCGCCCATCTGCAGGAATCCGCAGCGGTCGTGACGGAACGCTTCGTTGACTATCTCGTTGGCAGCATTGACGATACACGGCATGTTGCCGCCCTGATTGATTGCCTCGTAAGCCATCTGCAGACAGCGGAACTTCTGCATATCTGGCTCGAAGAATTCGAGTGGCTGCTTGAACAGGTCGAGTCGGTCGCCATTCAGTGGCAGTCGGTCGGGGTAAGAGAATGCATACTGTATGGGCAGACGCATGTCGGGCACACCCAATTGAGCCTTGACGGCACCGTCGCTGAACTGTACTGCGCTGTGAACGATTGATTGCGGGTGAACGAGAACTTGTATGCGGTCGGCGCTGACACCGAACAGCCACTTTGCTTCTATCACCTCAAAGCCCTTGTTCATCATCGAAGCAGAGTCGATGGTTATCTTCGCTCCCATGTCCCAAGTAGGATGCTTGAGAGCGTCGGCAGCCTTAACGTCGCGCATTTGTTCGAGAGTGAACTTACGGAAGGGACCGCCCGATGCAGTAAGCAATATCTTGTCAATCTCGTTTCTTCCTTCGCCCACCAGACTCTGGAATATGGCTGAGTGCTCGCTGTCTACCGGCAGGATGTTGACACGATATTCATTTGCCAGCTGACAAATCAGTTCGCCAGCCACAACCAATGTCTCCTTGTTGGCAAGGCATATTGTCTTGCGAGCCTTTATGGCATGTATTGTAGGCGACAGTCCGGCATATCCCACCATAGCGGTGAGTACCATGTCGATGGGCTGGGCCTCTACGATTTCGTCGAGAGCCTTCGCTCCGGCATAAACCTTCACCTCCGGGCAGTCTGCTAGCAGCGCTTTGAGAGCCTCGTAGTGCTGCTCGTTGGCAATGACTACAGCCGCTGGGCGAAATTCGCGGGCCTGTTCAGCCAGCTTCATATATTGGTTGTTGGCCGTGAGGCAGTACGCCTCGTATCGGTCGGGATGTTGCTTGATTACGTCCAGGGCCTGAGTGCCGATAGAACCGGTAGACCCGAGGATGCAAATTTGTTTTTTCATATCTCTATTATCAGTTGAGGCGTTTATATATCCAGCAAGCCTTCGGGCAGCTGCATTGTTATCTGTCTGTGCTCGGTGTCAACGCTGGTAATCAGTTCGTCGCTTGCCGGGATGAGTATGTCGTCGCCATCGGCAGTGACAAGTTCGAAGAGCGTGTTGATGGTAGAGTCGTCTACGGAGTGAATCTCGCCCACCGTCTTGCCCGAAGAGGCATCCACCACATGAAAGCCCACAATGGCAGCCCACGAAAGCGAGTCGGAGTCAGAGTCGCTATGCTCGCGTGGGAAGTACACATCACATCCAGTCAGTGTGCGGGCCTTGTCTTGTGTGGTCACGTCTTCAAATCGCACGAGAGCCGTTTCGTCGGTCTTGAATCTATACTCGTCCATGAAGAACGGCACGAGAATGCCGTCCATGTCGAGAATGAGATAGTCGGCATCGGTGCGGTCGAACACGTCGTCGTCGAAGTGGAACGACACTTCGCCGTCCACTCCGTGCGGTTTGCCAATGCGTCCGATTTTATATACAGTTTCTTTCTTTATCATATTATTGTTAGATGAGCTTTGCCTATGCGGTCTTACTCTCTTCTGATCTTGGCACCCAGAGCGTTGAGACGGCCCTCGATGTCCTCATAGCCACGGTCGATCTGTGCAATGTTGTCGATGCGGCTTGTGCCCTTGGCACCCATTGCGGCAATGAGCAGAGCGATACCGGCACGTATGTCGGGGCTTGTCATTCTGCGGGCGCGCAACTGTCGTTTGCGGTCGTGACCCACGATGACGCATCTATGCGGGTCGCAGAGGATGATCTGGGCACCCATGTCAATCAGTTTGTCGACGAAGAACAGGCGGCTCTCGAACATCTTCTGATGTACAAGTACTGAGCCGCGAGCCTGAGTAGCCACCACGATGAGCACCGAGAGGAGGTCAGGTGTGAGTCCCGGCCACGGTGCATCTGCCAATGTCAGAATGGTGCCGTCAATGAACGAGTCGACGATGTAGTGCGGCTGACGCGGAATGAAGAGGTCGTCGCCCTCCACTTTTATCTTGACACCCAATCGGCGGAATGCGTCGGGAATGATGCCAAGTTCGCGTACGGCGCAATCCTTGATGCGCACGCCGTCGCCCACCATTGCAGCCATACCGATAAACGAGCCTACCTCAATCATATCAGGCAGAATACGGTGCTCGGCACCGTGCAGCGATTTGACACCTACGATGGTAATCAAGTTTGACGCGATGCCCGAAATGTTGGCACCCATGGCGTTGAGCAGGTGGCACAACTGCTGTACGTAAGGTTCGCAAGCAGCGTTGTATATAGTTGTAGTGCCCTCAGCCAGTACGGCAGCCATAATGATGTTGGCAGTACCCGTTACCGAAGCCTCGTCGAGCAGCATATATGCTCCCTTGAGATGTTGCGCATCAATGTTGAACACTTTACGTTCCTCGTCGTTGATAAACTTTGCTCCGAGACTCTTGAATCCCAAGAAGTGGGTGTCAAGACGTCGTCGTCCGATTTTGTCGCCGCCCGGTTCTGCTACTGAAGCGTGTCCGAAGCGTCCGAGCAGCGGTCCCATGAGCAGCACGCTGCCTCTTAGAGCAGCACATTTCTGCACATACTCGTCGCTGTTGAGATATTCAAGGTTGAGGCTGTCGGCCTGGAATGTATAGTCGTTGCGCGAGTTGCGTGTCACCTTTACTCCTATCTCGTCGAGCAACTTGATGAGGTTGTTCACGTCGAGAATGTCAGGAATGTTGGTAATGCGTACCGGCTCGTCTGTGAGCAGCGTTGCGGCTATCACCTCAAGCGCCTCGTTTTTGGCTCCCTGCGGTGTGATTGTTCCGCTGAGTGTATGTCCACCCTCAATTATGAATGTTTCCATAATAATGGTCTTGATGTTAGAGTGTGTGTATGAGTGATGTGTTTATCTGCGGCGGCGCTGTTTGCGCTCGGGTGTGTTGCGATTGTTCTGTGTGCGGTCGAACTTGAAGTTGTCAAGGTCGAGCTGCACTTTGCCGGCTGTATATCCTGCCAAGTCTGACGCCACTTTTTCATTGTCATTCGATCCGTGTCCCCACTGTACGAGGTCGCGTTTCATCTGGTTGGCAGTCAATCGTATCAGTTCGGTGCGTTCCTTACCTTCTGGCATAGTCTTGAGCATATCGAATACTTCGAACATCAGTCCGCCGTAGTGGCGCACCGGTATGCGGCGCATGGGGTAGGGTATTGGTTGGGGCTTCTCGAGCATCGAGCGAGCCTCGTTTATGTCGAATGGATAGTCGATGTCGAGTTTGAACTGGCTCATCAGTGCCAGATGGTCCCACAGCTTGCGACGGAAAGATTCGGCGTCGCCCGTGCGCGGCATCATGCGTTCCATAACGGCAATGATGGTGTTGGCGCAACGCTGTCGGTCGGCGCGGTTGGGCAGCGACACGCAGTGGTCTATCATCTGTTGCACCTCACGTCCGTATTCTGGCAGAATGAGGCGTTCGCGCTGTGTGTTGTAATCGAGTCCTTTTATATTCATAATACTATAACAGTTTCTTTGGCTGCTGAGCCACGAAGTCCTTCAGATAGAACGGTACAAAGTATGCCACGTCCTCGTATTTCTCTTGTGCTATGCGTCGTTCGGCTATCGGGAACATCCATTTTGCCAGTGGCTCAACTCCCTTGATGAGTCGTGCGTTGGGATGGTTTATCACCTCCATGCACTTCTCGGCTCCGTTGCCGAAGAAGTATATGGGTCCGCGGTCGAGATATTCGCGGTATGTATCGGCGTCTACCACGTCGGCTTGAATGCCTCGCACCTCGTGCAGGGCACGGTCGTATACAGCCGAATAAACCTCCATGCGGCGTGCGTCAATCATCGGGCACAGCAATGCACCCTCCTCTACCTCCTCGCGCAGAAGCACTGGCACAGCCATGAGTTCGAGTGTAGGCACGGCTATGAGCTTCAAATCCTGACCGAAGCAGATGCCCTTGGCCATCGATGCGCCTATGCGCAATCCGGTATATGAGCCTGGACCGCAACTTACGGCTACTGCGTCGAGCGGAATGGCATGGCTGTCGGCAAACGACAACGCCTCGTCGACAAATGTGCCGAGCTTCACTGCATGGTTGGGACCCTCATGGTCTTCTTGGGAGAAAATACATGCTCCGTCCTGGCTGACGGATACTGAGCACACATCAGTGCTCGTTTCAATATTCAAAATACACGACATGCTAAAACTTTTTACTTTCGTGGACTTTGCTCCTAACCGTGTGGCTGCAAATACAAAACTATATGCCACTCTCGGCTAACAGTGTCCTCAATATAAATATATATATTGTTGGTGTGTGAAATATTTCAGTGCAAAGATAGTGTAAATCGTGCGCATTACAAAAAGAATTTATTCATTTTTGGTTAAAAACAGTTTGTAGGTTACTGAAATGGCACGAACTGGGATATAATCCTTAGTTCGTGCCATTTAATTTATTTACGTATGATAGAATCTGTGTCAGTGTTTTTGCAGTAGTTTTTATCCTTATTTCAGCTGCATTTTCAGCGCCTTTCCTTCCATCAACTGGCGGTGAGTGATACGGAAACCGTTGAGCTTCTTTCCACCGATAGTCGCCGATTTGATGTACTGCTGCGATGGCGATGTGCGGTCGGTTTCGATTGTTATGTCACCGTTGGGGTAGAATTTGGGGTCGAGATGCAGCGTCACCTTGTCGAATGCGGGTGTGGTGAGCGTGTACGACGGGTCGCCTGGATTGTCGGGATAGATGCCTATCATTGAGAATATTGCCCAAGCTGACATCGTTCCGGTGTCTTCGTTGCCCGGAATGCCGTCGGGACGTGCTGTATAATATTTCTTAAGCAGTTCGCTCACGGTCTTCTGCGTGCGCCATTCGTCGCCCTTGAAGTAAGAGAACAGGTACGGATAGGCAATGTCAGGCTCGTTGGCTGGGTCGTATAGCCCCTTGTCGAACACCATCTGCAGCTTGTCGACAAACTTGCGTTGTCCGCCCATCATCTTAGCCATACCCGTTACATCGTGCGGAGCATAGAAGGTGTAGTTCCATGCCGATCCCTCGTGAAATCCTGGGCAGTTCTCGAAGTTGGCTCCTGCTTCGGGATTGAACGGTGTGAGGAACGATCCGTCTTTCTGAATCGGTCGCAGCGTGCCGCTCTCCTTCGAGTAGTAGTGTTTGTAGCCGAGTGCGCGCTGGCGGAAAAGCTTGGCATCGTTGTTGTGGCCGAGCTCCTTGGCGAGTATCGACAGAGCATTGTCGGCGAGATAATATTCCAGTGCGTGCGATACGGAGTTGTCGCCCGACATGTCGGCAGCGTAGTATCCGAGCGGAACATAGCCTTTCTCAATATATGGGTCGATGTCAGGGCGCATCTTGTTGTCCTTGCCTGGTAATGTAGCCGAAGTGCGGAACGCCTTGTAGGCAGTCTCGATGTCAAAACCACGCAGTCCGCGCATGTATGCGTCGGCAATGTACGGTATGGCAGGGTCGCCCTCCATTGTCCATGTCTCGCGACCGAACAGCTCCCACTTGGGCATCCATCCCCACTCGCGATACATGTCAATCATCGAGCTGATCATGTCCACCTGCTTGTCAGGATAGAGCAGTGTTTCAAGCTGCGAGAGGTTGCGGTAAGTGTCCCACAGTGAATATACGGTGTAGCGGTTGCCGTTGGTGTGACCGTTCTCGTTGCTCTCCATCTTCGGATACTTTCCGTCTACGTCCTGAAGCACCGTGGGGTGAATCTGCGAGTGATACAGAGCGGTGTACAACACGCGTCGCTGGTCGTCGGTTCCGCCCTCAACGCTGATGCGGTTGAGCGTGTTTGCCCACTCGGCGCGCGTGTCTGCCACGGTCTTGTCGAAGTTGAAGCCCTGCTGTTCGGCATTGAGATTGGCGCGAGCGCCCTCAATCGACACGAAGCTCACGCCCACCTGCACTTCCACTTGCTCGCCCTTGGCGAGGTCGTAGGTCATGTAGTAGCCTATGTCGTTGCCCGCCATGTCGCGGCCGTAGCCCGGATACAGCTTGTACTTGCCTTGGTAGGTGTCCCACTGAGCCTGCGCATTGTGCAGGTCGGGCTGTTTCTTCCACATACCGAATGCTGCCGGCTTCTTGTTGACGCGCACTACGAAGTACATAGGGAATACTGCCTGCGGATTGTAGCAGAATGTTCCGAGCAGACGAGTGCCCTCAAATTCAGTGTCGCTAACACGTCGCAATGAAGCACCAATCTCGTTTGTGAGTCCGTTGCCTAAGTTGAACAGCAGATTCGACTTGCCTCCGGGGAAGGTATAGCGTTCGATTGATGAGCGCATTGTTGCTGCCACCTCACACTTGATGCCGTATTTGGTCAGCACATTGCTGTAGTAGCCCGGTCGTGCGGTCTCGTCCTTATACTCCGAGCCATAGCTTCGGTAGTCGACGTTCAGTTCGCCAGTGGTAGGCATTGTCAGCAGAGTGCCCATTTCGGGACATCCCACACCGCTCAGCGTTACGTGTGCGAAGCCAGTAAAATATTTGTTGTTATACTCGTATACTGCCGACCACCAGCGAGAGTCTTTATCCTCTTGATTGAGGTCGGAACCCATCACGTTGAACGGCACCACCGACATCAATCCATGGGGGCGAATGGCACCAGGGTTACAGATGCTGAAGTTGGTAGTTCCGATGAACGGATCCACGTAGTCAACGTTGTCTTTGGCTGTAACACTGCCGGCTGAAAGCGCCAGTAATGCCGCAATAGTTAGATGCTTGAAATGATTCATATGTAAAAGTTGATTTAGATTTACGATTTGTTTCTGCAAAAATACTCAATATGCACGAAATGAGCAAATAATAGTATTGCAAGTTAAATTAAATTAAAGACATTCAACATTTTAGTTATTATAACGTCAAATAGACAGGTTTGACGAAGTTTCAGCTTAACTTTGCAACCAAGTATCGGCTGAAAGCATCAGCTTGATGCCAGAATATATAATAATATTGTGTAACAACGCTAATAAAACAACAATGAAGATTATGAAGAAAGGAAACGTATTTGCAATTGCAATGATGGCCGGTTTGCTTACAATGGCAAGCTGCGCAAGCAAGAAGGATCTGGACAACTGTCGTTTGGAGAATAAGGAACTCACCAGCAACTATCAGGATGCCAAGGAGGCTCTCGCAGCTTCTAAGGCTCGTGTGTCTTCGCTTGAGGAGCAGTTGGCACAGCAGAAGGAGCAGCTCAAGCAGGCCAAGCAGGCTTATCAGTCGCTGCAGCAGTCGCTCGACAAGAGCTTGACCAATGCTAATGCCAACAACATTAATATCTCTAAGCTCGTCGATCAGATTAACGAGTCAAACCAGTACATCCGCCACTTGGTTGAGGTGAAGTCGAAGAGCGATTCGCTCAACATGGTGCTCACCAACAACCTGACACGCTCGCTCAGCAAGGAGGAGATGAAGGAGGTTGACGTGCAGGTGCTCAAGGGTGTAGTATACATCTCGCTTGCCGACAACATGCTCTACAAGAGCGGTTCGTACGAAATCAACGACCGTGCTGCCGAGACTCTCAGCAAGATTGCCAAGATTATTACCGACTACAAGGACTATGAGGTGCTGATTGAGGGCAACACCGACAACGTACCAGTTAACACCAACGCGGCTTCGATGAAGAACATCCGCAACAACTGGGACCTCTCTGCTTTGCGTGCATCAAGCGTAGTTCAGGCTTTGCAGAATCAGTATGGTGTTGATCCGAAGCGTCTTACAGCAGGTGGCCGTGGCGAGTACAACCCCGTTACAAGCAACTCTACCGAGCTTGGCAAGCAGCGCAACCGCCGCACCCAGATTATCATCACTCCGAAGCTCGACCAGTTCATGGACCTCATCGACAAGGCTCCAGAGGGCAGCAACTAATCTTCGGATAAATAACGAAATTTATAGTATATAAAAATAAAACGGTGTGTCTCTTACTTGAGGCACACCGTTTTGCTTTTGTCAGTATTATTCAATTGTTTATGCTGGTTTGAGCTGCATTGTAGCTCGAAATCCCTCAAAATAAGCATTTTTCGGCCATATAGACAAGACGTTCGGAAATAATAGTGTACCTTTGTATTGATTTTCTGAACAGAAACAAGATATTTTCTGAACCGAAACAATAAAAACATCAATATATGGGAAAAGTAATTCTTACAGGCGACCGTCCTACCGGTAAATTACATTTGGGCCACTATGTTGGCTCATTGCGCCGCCGTGTCGAGCTGCAGAACGCAGGCGACTTCGACCGCATGTTTGTGTTCATGGCCGACGTTCAGGCTCTGACCGACAACGCCGACAATCCTGAGAAGATACGCCAGAACATCATTGAGGTGGCTCTCGACTATCTTTCGGCTGGTCTCGACCCAACAAAATGCACACTGTTCATACAGAGTCAGATTCCGGAACTTGCCGAACTGACTACATATCTTATGAATCTCATCACCGTGTCACGCGTACAGCGCAACCCGACTGTGAAGACCGAGATCAAGATGCGCAACTTTGAGGCCAACATTCCGCTTGGTTTCTTCTGCTATCCCGTAAGCCAGGCTGCCGACATCACGCTGTTCAAGGCCACTACAGTGCCTGCCGGCGAAGACCAGGAGCCTATGATTGAGGTGACACGCGAACTTGTACGTCGTTTCAACCAGACATACAGCGAGGTGCTTGTCGAGCCCGAAATCATGCTGCCCGAGAACGCTACATCACGCCGTCTGCCCGGAACCGATGGCAAGGAGAAGATGTCGAAGTCGCTTGGCAACTGCATCTACCTCAGCGATTCGGCTGCCGATGTATGGAAGAAGGTGAAGAAGATGTCAAACGGAGCGCCACGTATGAGCATGGACGAGCCAGGCAATCTTGAAGGCAACGCCGTATTCACATACCTTGAGGCATTCAGCACACCCGACGATTTCGCCGAGTTCTGGCCCGAATACAAGACCCTCGACGAACTCAAGGAGCACTATGTGCGTGGCGGTATTGGCGACGGCACATGCAAGAAGTTCCTCAACAATGTGCTCAACAAGACTCTTGAGCCGATGCGTGTGCGTCGTCATGAACTCGAACAGGACATTCCCGAGATATTCAACATACTGCGTAAGGGTACTGAGGCTGCTCGCGAGACAGCCGCACAGACAATGGACGAGGTGCGCAAGGCAATGCAGATTGACTACTTCAACGATATGGCGCTGATACAGCAGCAGGCTGAGAAGTTCCGCTCAAAGTAATAGTCTTTTTATAGTTGAGAGTTGAGAGTTGAGAATTGAGAGTTATGATATGTATAGTTTCGACAATGTATAGATATAAAATATTAGATTGTTCTAATAATAAAAAATATCAATCGTCGGTAATCATAACTCTCAACTCTAAACTTTCAACTCTCAATTTTTTGTATCAACTCTCAATTTTATTGTCCTCCCAGACGGTCGAAGAACACGATTATTTCTTCCCACGTCTTGAATTCATCGCTTCCCCATTCTATCACCGTGCCCATAAATTCGGGTTGCGGAGCGGGTGCAATGAGATAGTCGCCATATTGCAGTTGGCGCTCGTTTGAGAAGATGACGCGTCCCCAAGCCGGTGCGCTCAGATACTGTTCCACCCACGCTATGTCGTCGGTCATTGCCGACGGATTGTTGGTGCATGATGGAGCCAGCACATACACATTATAATTCTCAATAAGTCGTTCGTAAGCCTTGTGCATCGAAGCCGTAGCCTTGCCGTAACTATCGCGCAATGTCTCGATATCGATGTACACCACCGGGCGCTCACGTCCTTCCTGACGGTCGTCTATATATCTTATTATGGGTATGAGATAGTGCATTGCCACCTTGTCGGTCAGTCGATGTTCGCCATGGAAATGTATAGCGGTGGGGTAGTGTTCGCTGAACAATCCGAACGTATGTACAATCGGATCCTCGTCACCGAAAAGTCCTATCACACGTCCGCGCTCCTCGTCTGATATGTCAGCAAAGCAGTGGGTTGTCATCTCCTGATATTCCTTTATCAGTCCCTTTGTCACCATAAATTCCTGAACTCCGTCTTGGCGTGGATTCTGAAACACCTGCTTGCCAGTGAATTTTGACATGGTTTCGCCCATCTCAAAAGCAGGGTTCACCACGATTCGGTCGTATCCTTTGAGCATTTCGGTATACATTCCGCCCATCGACGTGCCGATAATAAGGTCGGGCTGTTCCTCTTCACACATCTGTTGCAGCATCTGTATGCCTTCTTCGGGGTGCAGTGGAATGTCGCGTGCCACAACAGTTGCTTCAGGCATCAGCGTGCGCAGCATGGTCACAGTGCCCGATTGTGCCGACGAGGCGAATCCGTGTACATACATAATCTTCTTTCCCGCCATAAGGTCGGGGTATTGCTTTACGTAAGTTTCGTTCTGAGCCATATTTTTGTATCCTTTATATGAATGGGCTAATTATTTATTGTATCCTGAATTTGTTCTTTAGTCAATCCCGTATATTTTATTACAAGTTCTATGTTGACGCCGTCAGAGAGCATACGTTGAGCTGTTGCCAAGTTTGCAAGATTGATTCCCTCGGCTCTTCCTTCTGCTCTTCCTTCTGCTCTTCCTTCCGCTCTTCCTTCCGCTCTTCCTTTAGCCTCTGCGGTATCTAATGAATTTTTTATGTCTCTATAAGCCTTTAGGCTATCCTCATATTCGCGCAACTCGGTTGGCGAGAAGCAAGCTATAGCCGCTGCATCAAACAGTTTTGAGAATATTTTCTCGCGTAGAGATTCTGGTCGATTGTCAAGACGTGACAGGTTTTTAAGCACATACATCCATTTATCCGACAATGAAATCAATTCTTCATCGGTTTTGTCGAATCGTCCAACTTCGACATACTTAAACATCAACTTAGCATTAAACACCTTATTCGTTTTTGTGTCCATTAAGGCTATAGTGTGAATGGTGTCAGAACTGTCGAAAGCTTCGTCGCTCATTTTGAAATTCAACAAGGCTACAACATACACTTTCTTTAAACAAAAGTCCCAATCAGAACCTTTGGGAGCCTGTTCTCTGATAGGGAAGGTGGAATAAAAAAGCGAACGGTCCTTAAAGAATGCTTGATAAGCATTTTGCATCTCCACAATGAATTTCTCTCCTTGTTCGTTTTCGCAGTATACATCGAAGATGGCCTTGCGCTCTGTATATACGTCGCCCACATTCTCACTGTTGAGATACTTTACATCCTTTATTACTTCTTCTCCATCGAAGAGAGAGTTAAGAAAGTTTATAAGCAACTCCTTGTTGAGGTCTGTGCCGAATATACGCTTAAAGCCAAAATCCGTCAATAAACTGATATATCGTTCTTCTGACTGTCTCATAAATATAATATTTATAGCTTTATGGCAAAGATACGCCAATAAATCAGAATAATCAAACTTTTAAAACAAAAAAACGACTGACACTCGAAAGTGTCAGTCGTTCTGTGTACCCAGACCCGGGCTCGAACCGGGATGGGTTGCCCCACTGGTGTTTGAGACCAGCGCGTCTACCGATTCCGCCATCTGGGCATTGGCGTTTTTGCGAGTGCAAAGGTAGTATATTTTTTTTATTCTGCAAAATTTTTTCCTAATAATTGTTCATTTAGGATAAATTCGTTTTAAAAACATGTGTCCAACTTGGTGCTCTCGTTTTATATTCGTAACTTCGTGAACACTAAATAATCTCTTTCGGGATAAAAATGACGAATTACCTAAATTAAAAAAAATAATGACATGAAAGAAACAGGAAATAACTATTGTGTCATACTAGCTGGAGGCAAAGGCCGCCGTTTGTGGCCATGCTCACGCGAAGAACGTCCCAAGCAGTTTGTCGACTTCTTCGGCACAGGACGCACAGCGCTACAGCAGACCTACGACCGGTTTGCGCGCATATTGCCACCGGATAATATTTTTGTTAGCACTAATGATGACTATGCACATCTGGTGCACGAGCAACTGCCGCAACTTGACGACAGTCGTCTGCTTGCCGAGCCTATCCATCGTGGCACAGCACCGAGTGTGGCATGGGCCACTCACCGTATTATTCACGTCAATCCCAATGCTAATATAATCGTAACGCCGAGCGACCTCACAATCATTGGCGAAGAACAGTTTAAGGAGTGTGTCGACCGCGCTTTCTGTTTTGTGGCTGAGCACAAACGTGTGCTGGCTATGGGAGTGAAGCCTACGCGTCCCGAACCGGGCTATGGATACATACAGATGGGCGACACCGAGTGCGACGGAGTGTTCAGCGTACAGTCGTTCACAGAGAAACCAGAGCGCAACTTTGCCCAAATATTCATGGACAGCGGCGAATTCTTGTGGAACACAGGCATGTTCATAGCCAATGCAAGCCGCTTGGCTAAGTGCTTCAGTAGACTGTTGCCCGTAGTGCTGCGCAATTACGACGAAACCCACCCTGTGTTCGACTTCGAAGAGGAGAACCGCTTTATCCACGACAATTTCCCGTCATATCCTAATGTGTCGCTCGATTCGGGCATTCTTGAGAAGACCGATGGTGTATGTGTGATGCATTGCGACTTCGGATGGGCCGATCTCGGCACATGGCACGGCATATACGAGGCGATGCACAAGGGCGAAGGCGACAATGTTGTGATAAATACTGATGTGGTGCTCGACAATGCCCGAGGCAACGTGATAAAGCTTTCTGACGGCCGACTGGCTGTAGTGAGTGGCATTGACAACTGTATCATTGCCGAAGAGGGCAATGTGCTCCTCGTATGTCGCAAGGAAGACTCGTCGTCAAACGTACGACGGCTCACCAACGAGATACAAATGAAGAAAGGGGAGGAGTATATTTAATAGATAAAAACATAAAAGCCCCACCCCCGGCCCCTCCCCCGCAGGGAGGGGAGTGATATGTACTATTTGCTTTTAACGTTAGTATAAACTAAGCGCTAAATTTATAAGCAAGTAAATCATACCGCTCCCCTCCCTGCGGGGGAGGGGTTGGGGGTGGGGCTTTCTGTTTGGGTAGGGCTTTCTGTTTGGGTAGGGCTTCTGTTGGTGTTGGGCTTTTCCCTTTTTGTTTACTCTTTAACAAACTCTGCGTATATCTTGTCCGCAATCTCCTTCATCTCCTCAGCCTCAAGCTTGAGCTTAGGATTGCTGAACAGCATGTCCTTCTCCGACTGCATAGGGATGAGGTGGATGTGGGCATGAGGCACTTCCAGTCCGAGCACGGCTTGGCCTACCTTGATGCATGGGAATGCGCGCTTGATAGCCACAGCCACCTTCTTGGCGAATACCTGGTATTCGGCTATCTCGTCGTCGTCCATGTCGAAGATATAGTCTACTTCGCGGCGCGGAATTACGAGGGTATGACCCTTCACCAATGGGTTGATGTCGAGAAAAGCGTAGAACTTGTCGCTCTCGGCGCACTTGTAGCTGGGAATCTCACCAGCTGCGATTTTTGAGAAAATATCCATATCTTTAAAGTTTTAATGAGTGATCACGAGGCTGTTATTCCACTGTGATTTTGTCGATACGCAGGTGGATAGTGCCGCGTGGAATCTTGATTTCCACCTCGTCGCCCACCTTGTGGTTGAGCAGTCCCTGCGCAATAGGAGTTGTGATAGAGATTTTGCCCTCGCGCAGATTGGCCTCGCTCTCGCTCACGATGGTGTAGGTCATCTTAGCCTTGTTGGCCAGATTGGTCATTTCCACCTTTGAGAGAATCTGTACTGAGTCGGTGCTCAGACGCGACGGGTCTATAATCTTGGCCTCAGAGATAGCCATCTTGATGCGGTTGATTTTTTCCTCAAGATGAGCCTGTGCCTCCTTGGCGGCATCATACTCTGCATTCTCGCTAAGGTCGCCCTTGTCGCGTGCCTCTGCGATGGCGGCCGATGCCTTTGGGCGCTCTACTGATTCGAGCTGTTTGAGTTCGGCTACGAGCTTGTCGTAACCTTCTTGTGACATGTAAGCCATAATTGAAAATTTGATTAAATTATTATTTTGTTTTTTCGAAAGGCAATAAAAAAAACAAGAATTCCGACACTGGTCTTGCTGTCGGAATTCTCATTTTCCTGTTGCTCTAAAGTTAATATCTTGACTTTAGGCGTGCCTGCCTGATGTGTATATATGTCGGCGGCACTCCGTATGTATTGTCTATGAATGTTTTGCAAAGTTAGACATTTAAATCCATATAAACAAGACTTTCAGTAGAAAAACTTGTTTTTACGGTTTGTAACATTTACAAAACAATCAAAAAATGGTATTAACAAACGGTAAATGATTTTGAGCGGCACATCCTTTTTCATATCTTTGTAGACATGAAGAGATTGTTTTTGGCACTGGCGCTTTACATATGCACAGAGTCGGTACACGCACAACACCATATTGTAATTGCCGACATGGATACACGACTGCCCCTCACGGGTGCAATCGTGTCGACTGATGCGGGCGAGCGCGTTGTCAGCAATCACATGGGATGTGTCAGCCTGGAGCGGGCATGCCGCAGTGCCACGGTGTCTGCCAAGAACTATATGCAGCGTCGTGTGGGCGTAGCCGATATGGCGCGCGATACTATTTTGCTCATTCCGCAGGAGGTGGTGCTCGACAATGTCGACGTCACTGCCCCTAAGCTGGGCTTCGACATGCAGAAGGCTCTGCGCTCGGTCAAGGAGAACGCCAAGCTCAACGAGCAGGCCCAAAAGGGATTCGACATGCTCGGCCTGTTCTCGCTGATGTTTCCGTCGAAGAAGAAGTCGCGTGCCGAGAAAATAAAGAAGATTCTTGAACGCTATTGAACATTATCCAAATCATCAAATATAAATCTATTGTAAAGTAAAGTATTGAACGTATGAAGATACTACCAGCCAATCCAACGCATGCCGCCGACATCGCGCGGCTCATCATTACGGCTATGACCGACGAGTGCTGCCAGTTTCTTGTAGGACCTGAGCACACGCTCGATGATTTCCACAATACCATGCTCCGACTTGTGCTTATGGACGATTCGCAGTACAGCTGGCGCAACGCATTTGTTGCTGTCGACGACGAGGCGAGTCCTGACGACATCGAGAAGGCTCCCGTGGCAGGTGCCATTGTGGGATATGACGGCAAGGACCTGCACCGTCTGCGCCGCAGATTCCAGGAGGCTGCCATGGCCGACTGGCAGATGGACTACTCCAACATGGACGACGAGACCGCCGAGGGCGAATTCTATCTTGACTCGCTCGCCGTATATCCTCACTATCGCAAGCGCGGCATAGCCTCGCAACTGCTCAATCGTTTCATCGAACATGCTGCAAGTCTCGGACTGCCTGCCGCCCTGCTCGTGGACAAGGGCAACCCCTCAGCCGAACGTCTGTACACCTCGTTGGGTTTCGAGTATTGCAACGACGCCACATGGGGCGGACACGCCATGCGGCATCTTTTGCATAAATTAAAGTAAGGAGAGTATATCGCTTTTCTTCGGGTCGCATACAGGTGCCAAACGGGCAGCCATGTTCTATTCGCTTGCATGCTCCTGCAGACTGCAAGGTGTTAACTTCTTTGAATATATATCCGATGTCATCAACAAAGCAGCAACACTGCCGCCAAGAACACCGATAAGCAAGTACCGGGAATTACTGCCGGACAAATGGAAACAAAAAAATATCGCTCAAGAATAAAAACTTGAGCGATATTTTTTGATATATACTAGCATCGCGGATACGCTTACCTGCAATCCGCCGAAGGTGGATTCTCTGTTCAAGCGAAAAGAACAAGTTGTGTCTTTGTCTGACAGAAATTCTTCTGACCGACAAAAACCAACCTGCACTCCCGTACGGTAGGAAGCTTTCCTCCAAAGTCGGAAATATTCAGATAGTCGGCCAGCATAATCCAGCCTGTTGCATGCTCCTTCTGCAGCCAGATTTCAAAAATCACATCAATAAATGCTGTAAAATGCTTTCACCATGTGAATGAGGATAAGGCACGAAGCAGACAACTAACAATAGTGCCAAAAATATGGCTACGATTATTACCGTCCCCCATTTTACAAGCGACGGAGGAATTTCGCCTAAAAGATCGCGGACTTTCTCTGAACGTAATTCTATATCACTGGGTCTCTTCTTTCTCATATTCTTATTCTATAATTGTTAATACTACCGATAATAAGTTAGCTATTCAGTTTCCAAGCTCAAGCTGATTCTTGACTAAGTTATAGTATGCGCCTCTCTTTTCAATAAGAGAAGCATGATTGCCGATTTCAACTATCTTTCCTCCATCGACAACAATGATTTGGTCAGCATTTTTTACTGTCGATAAACGATGTGCCACCACAACTACTGTACGTCCTTTATAGAATTCGTTCAAGTTTTCTACTATTGCCTTTTCGTTTCTGGCATCAAGAGCATTAGTGGCTTCGTCTAAGAAAATAAAATCAGGCTTCTTATAGACTGCGCGAGCTATAAGTATGCGTTGCTTCTGGCCTTGGCTCAGTCCGACTCCGTCACGCCCGATAAGAGTGTTGTATTTCAATGGGAGCGACATTATATAATCATGTATGTTGGCTATCCGTGCGGCCTGTTCCAAACGCTCCACATCCACTTCTCCGTCATCGACAGCGATATTCCGGGCTATGGACTCGGAGAATATTACTCCGTCCTGCATGACCACTCCACAATGGCGACGCCACCACTTGAGGTTGTATTCATTAATGTTTCGTCCTGCTATAGAGATCGAACCGGCTATAACCCGATAATAACCGAGCATAAGTTTAATTAGGGTGGTTTTTCCACTTCCCGACGCTCCGACAATAGCAGTCACTTTTCCAGATTGTATGTTAAATGAAACATCCTCAAGCGTCTTCTTCAAAGCATGAGGATCGTATTTGAAATCTATACCTTCAATCCTGATTGACTTTTCAGCATCAAATGCTTTTGCCTGATTCTCTTTGGATCCCTCGTTTTTACCTTCATGAATCTCGTTGATTCGTTCAAGGGAGATTTTCACATCCTGCAAAGAATAGATGAATGTCATAAATTGCTCAATCGGGGAGTTGAGCTGCCCCACGATATACTGGATGGCAAGCATCGCGCCAAGTGTAATCTGACCGTTTATCACAGCAGTCGCAGCAAAAACTGTTATCAATATGTTCTTGACCTCATTGATGAATATGGAACCAGCCTCCTGTGTCTGTTGTAGTTTAAGCGATTTCATTTGAACTTTAAACAAGTCGGCCTGTATGTCTTCCCATTCCCACCGCCTACGCTGCTCACAGTCCTGCAGCTTTATCTCCTGCATCGACGTGATAAACTGGTATGTTTTGTTTTGGTTAATCGCCTGTTGCTCGAATAACTCATAATCAAGCACTTTCCGACGTCGTAGGAATGAGGATATCCATAATCCATAAGCAATGCTGCCAGTAACAAAAATCCCAAATATTATTTTATCGAAAATAAGCAGGACAATACCAAATATCATGAAACTTAAGAAAGTGAAAACTATATTCAATACCTGTCCCGTAAGGAATTTCTGTACACGTGAATGGTCTCCTATGCGCTGCAACAAATCGCCCATGAGTTTTGTGTCAAAAAACGACATTGGTAGCTTCAGCAACTTAATGAAGAAATCACTAACCAATGAAATGTTTATTCGCATGGAGATGTGAAGCAATAGCCAGCGACGTATAAAATCAGTGGCAGTACGCCCTATAACAATCATCAGTTCGCCCAATAGTACAAGCCATATAAAGCCTATATCACCATTTTTGATTCCTACATCAACGATAGCTTGAGTTAGAAAAGGCAAAATCAACTGTAGGATGCAACCCAACAGCAGACCAAGTATAATTTGAACAAAATACTTTCTGTATTGTTTTATGTATTCCAACAGATATCTAAAAGATCTTTTTTTAGGTACATGCTCTGCCATTTGTTTATGGAAACTTTCAGTTGGTATCAGCTCCATTACGATTCCACATGGTTCTCCATCATATTCTGAGCTAATCCAATGATCTTCAAATTCTTTTCTTGAATAAGAAATCAATCCCTTTCCAGGATCTGCAATTTGGTAGTGTTTTCCATTTTTTGAGATACTATAAAGAACTACGAAATGATTTTGGTTCCAGTGCAAGATACATGGAAGAACTATTTTATTAAGTTCGTCAGTGGAAGCAGCCACAGTTATTGTGTTTAGTCCGATACTTTTTGCACCGTCCGTAATCCCAAGCATTGACACTCCTGTGATATTTGCATGGCAGAAACTGTCAAGATATTCAAGACTATAGCTTTTCCCATAGTGATGGCATATCATTGAAAGACACGACACTCCACACTGCATGGAGTCATGCTGTTTTATCCATTTAAATTTATTGCTATTAAGAATCCACTTCATTTTTTAAGGTATATTGAAATCATAAATTCACGTCCACGGAGTTTGTTTGAACGTTCATATTTCGATAAGGTACCATATGAGGTATAACTGTACTCTTTTTTATTAAGCAAGTTGGTGATTGAAGCAGAAACCTCTATACGTTTGCTTATGTTGAAAGTAAGTTTTGTGTCAAGTATAAACATTTTCTTGTAGTGTCCTTCTTCAATCTGATTACGATAAAATTCTCCTCCGGTAGTCCATGTTATTAAGGAGCATGGCGTGACTGTCATGCTTCCTGAATAAATGAATTTGTTGGAACTGCGACTTGGCATATCTGATATTTTCAACATAGATTTTTCCCATGAAAAACGAAAATTCCAATTTAATAAAGTCAAAATGTTGCCGTTAACGAAAGGCGACAATGAAAACGAATCATTATTATAATCAGTCTTAAAGCCTTGCGACAACAAACTATTTTCCCTTCTTATATAGTTTCCTTTCAATCCTATTACACCTCTCATGAAATCAAGGGTTTTGCTTACGTTAAGATATGCCATGGCATTGCGTGAATCTGATGGCATGGATTTATAGGAGTAGAAAACATAATCATCTATGAAGTCCTGAACAGTTCCGAATTTTGACTTATTCCATCCATAACTACCTAAAGCCATTATGAATATTCCTCTTGGTGCATTTCTATACTTAAAAGTGGCAGAAAGGGATTGTCCAGAGGAGGTATAATAATCGTCAATTCCAGAACTGAATGAACGGTAATCTGTGAGTATAGAAGATGTGTGAATGTCATGCAATGATGCAGGAGAACGTCTTGCACTCCCACGTAAAGTAAGCGACATCCTCGGCGTGAAACGAAACCTTGCCGTAAGAGAAGGAGAAAGAAAACTTTCCGTGCGATTGTTCATAACTCCAGAAAAGAAATAAGAATAAATATTAACAGGAAAATTTAGGGTAAGATCAAGTTTTTGGTAACTCCATTCAAATTTTGGAGATACAAATACACGCAGATAATCAGTGGTAAGCGCTTCTGCTCCTACCAAGTCTGCTATATCTACACCGAACAAATTAGTATTAAGTTTTCTGAAATACCCCGATAACCCTGCGTCAAGAGATAGCAAAACCTTGTTGAATACAAAACCAAGTGATGCTCTTTCGTCAGTGTATAGAGAGTGTTGCTTTATGTTTTGCCCGTAACTATTTCCGTTACGATTTATTGTCAGCTTTTCCGGAATTAAGTTCCATTCGTTACGACTTGCGAAAGTGACAAGTTTGTTATTGCCGAAGCGTTTGATTATTTTTAAGAGATTGCTTACTGAGTATTCCTGTATTTGTGTTGACTGAATATTGGGCAATGACCCAATGGTATTCAGCGTCAAATCGTTACATGATATATCAGTGGATAAAGTATTGTTGAGAAAATATGTTTTTTCGTTTGCTTCATATATGAACTTTCCGGTTATGGCATCTCTACGAGATAGCGAGTTCTTGTTTTCAAATATGATTTTATCTCCCGATTCAAGAAAGTAGGTTGTAGAACTTGCACCATGTGCCGAAACACGGTCGTAGTTATAGTCTACCTGTGCTCTGAATTCACTGCCTTTAGCTGTTTTCAGTAAATGACTTGAAGACACCATCCATGAACGGTTGAAATAACTTCTGTTACGTTGTAAGTTTGGTGTAACGGGTGTTGATAGAGAAACATATCCATCTATTGTTTCATTCTGTCTGTCAGAAATGAAATCCATAAGTTGATTCGACAAATTCTGTCCAACATTGTTTCCTTTGAATGTGGTTATCATCTGGTATTTTCCAGTTACCATCATTGTGAAGATGTCTCCTTGCCAAAGTAATCCTTTCGGTTGTTCAGAGAAACCTTCTGCCAATGTACCGTGAACAAGAAGTGTTGCCTTTGACTTGTTCTTCATCTTCAGATTTATTGCAGCTTGATCAGAAAAACTCAATCCGCGTAGTACCTGCATCGGCTGATGATTTTCCATAACTTCTACAGCACCGATATCATCGTATGATATGCCGTTTGTTGCTATTCCATACTTTCCGCCTAAAAGGTCATTTCCCTCAATATAAAATTTATTTATGTCGATGCCTTGGTATTGTATCTTACCGTTATTCGTCACATCAATCCCGGGCATGCGTTTCAATACATCCCCAATAGTCCGGTCTTGTCTCTGTGCGAAACTATTCACAGTATATGTAATTGTATCACCATTCTCTTGTATGCGATTAGCTTTGACAACGACTTCTTGTAGTTGTAATGCTCCCTTTTCCATCTTTATTACCAATGGTTTACCATCAAGAGCTAAAGGAGCCGAATATGACTTATAACCAATCATTGCAGCGCTTATGGATAGTTTTTCGCTCGTTGAGGATAGTTTGATGGAGAAGTGACCATTAGGGGCACTGACACCGTATGCCAATATCTTGCCATTGGCATCTTTTATTAGAATATTAGCACCCGATATTGGTGATTTGTCAGATGTCTGGACAACAGAACCTGTTATAATGTTTTCAGCAGAGACATTTAGAAAGCCTGTCATTATTGTGAATATGAGCACAAATAATATTTTCATATAATTGGATTATTTTGATACATGAGGATAATCTCTCTCTTGAAAATCATATTGAGCATCGGAGGGAATATATTGAGTAGAATTGCCATGTAGTGTATTCATAGAAAAAGCGAAATTGCCTTTGATATATTCCTTATACATCTTCTGAAGATATTCCTCCCTAAACTTCAATTTGTAGGGTCTGTTTTTTATATATAGTCTTATGCCTACAGGTTGTAAGTTTTGAGTATAAAGACATATTGCTTTATACGTATAATGATTTTTTTCATCGTTTGCTTCAAGAACAAGTCCTGGCAGCCCGAATAATTTCCATGGTCCTTCATTTATAGGGATGTCGGGTGTAAACCAAACTTTCCAAACACGTCCTCTATAATTACATGTAGCAAGTTGACATATATAGCCTATAATCTCTTTTGTCTCTGATGCAAGTTCCCAGACAGGATGCTCTGTATGTTCTATATACGAGTAAGCATCTCCTGCTATTTTCCTATATACCATAGTCTCGCCATCGTTAATATTGCGAAATAGAAATTCTCGTTCAATACCACCAATAGGTTTATACTCTGATTGCCCAACTGGATTCATTTCCCTATGTAGTTTTTCATAAAGAGCATAATTAGTTTGTAGTAGGGAATCAGCCCACATTCTTTTAGTAGGATAAAACATAGCGGAAGTTTTACCGACTCTCAAAGTCATAAGGTCGGAATAACTTCGATACTTCAAAGTGTCTGTTACTGTAGTTTTAATGTAATGAACTTCAAGTATGGCAGACTCCTTATTTTTAATAATTTGTGCTCCCATATTTGTTGTTACAAAAAGCGACAGGAATAAACTGATATATTTCATACGTATAATCGTTATTTAATAAATCTGTTAAGGTATAGGATGCAATTCATGTTCTGTATAACATCCTATACCAAAAGAGGGTTAATTAGGCTGCTCCTGCACACGCTTCGAAGCGATCTGACCAATCATCCCAGTAAGCATCTTCCTGCTCTTTGTTACCACTGTTTTGATGAGTACTAGCTTCATGTTGAAGTTGTTTCATGCAGTTGTCCTCTGCTGAACCACCGTTGAGAGCAATTAGCTCAATAGACATAATCTTTTTCATGATTTTATCCATTACAAATATTATACACCTCTTACACGCGGGTGATTTTGCGTTTACTGGTTTATACCAATTTCATCTATAATGACATTATTATTTCCATTGCAACATATCAGATATTATGAATTTAAGATCGCTGGTAGTATATATTGGAGAAAGTAACCTTCTATTTAAAAAAATCTGAGGAAATCTAGAAATATTTTCATGTTCTATTTGTTGATTGAAATAATTGCAAATTTTATAGATTTTATCATCATAAATAGTTTTTTTGTGGACACATTGCAAGTCTTGAATCTGCTCATTACTCCATAACTGTAAAGCTTCAAAAAAATTATTTTTATCAGAGATATATTCTTGAACCCATATCTTTATTTTTTCTGAGTCTTGACTTATCGACTTTCCAAGTACAATATTCCACCGAATTTGAGATTCTTTTTCAATCAGTAAAAGGAGTTCGAAAACAACTTTGCGACAATGTTTGCAACTTGGGGATATAATTGTAGTAATATTTATTGAAGCGTCTTCTTTGCCGAACCACATTGGTGTTGTAGCTATTTCAATCTGTGAACTTTCCAATAATATAATCTCAGGTTTACGTTTCAATTTGAGCAGTTGAATTGTTGTATTTAATTGTTCTTGTTGTTTTAAATGAAAATGTTCGTAAAATTGCAAAAAGTATAATATACAAACATTTATAATTCCCAACACAACAAGCATCCTCATGTTTATGGGATATTTTGGTATCCATACAAACAAAAGTGCTTCTAAAAAAACACATATCAAAACTATCAAGCATAAAGGGCAGATTTTTTTTACTTTAATCTGACCATATACAGAATAGATTGTTATTGGTATTAAAACAATTACAGGAAGTAGATATACTGTATTTAAGATGTTGTTTATTTCTAACATAAGAGAGAGTATTATACAGATTAGTTGTGATATGAAGAAAGACAATGCCATATTATTCATACTAAATCCTTTCCAAACACCATAATAAGAATTTTCTACTGCATCACAATCTGTTATGGATGATTTATGACAAATCTTTTCGATAACGCCTATTTTTGATATGTTCTTCCGCCAATATATACATAGACTTACAATAACGCCAATTATAATGGGAGAAAAATAGATAAATATAATATCCAATTGTCTCATAATTGTATATGTGACAATTGTTACTATAATAGTCAGTAAGAGTAATGGTATTTCGTCTTTTATAAAGCCGTTTCTTGCTATACGAGAATTGGTATATATAACAACACCATCCCATATACTCTCTAGATATTTTTTGTTTTTTGTTTCCCATTTGTTGTTTTTCGGGTTTAATACCTTTAGACAATTTAATCTAGAATCCCATTTAGATATAATTAGTGTTTCTTGGAATTTCAAAGCTAAATGAAGTAAAAAGGGAGATTCTAAATTCTTCAAATAATCCCAATTACATTGTCCAACTTGAACGTGCACGTTTGAATATTGTAATGTTTGTACAACAGACAATAAGTTTGGATATTTAGGAGATGACTCCAAAAATATCCTAACATCATTTTCGTTTATACCTTGTACAAACAAACGACTGTATTTAATAATTGTTTGGGATAATATGTTCATGCAATTTAACATTAGTGCGTAAAACCTTGAGATCTATAAAGTTGCTGATAAACAGCCACTAAATCTTTTTTAAAAGTTTTGTTAAGTTGGTAAAGCCATCTGTTTCAAAGGATTACATTAGAATTGATAGGGTGTTTTTTATTATGTTTCTATTTCTCCTTTTGCATACCATTCATCACCTTGTATAAGTATTATGTATGTAGCCGAAGTTTGAACTGTATAAGTTGTATTTATTATTGAAGAGTGGTCTACTAGAGTTCCATCTGCTTTGTAAAGAAAAATTTCAGCTATTAAAGATTCACTTCCGACAACTTCTATTCTATGTGTATCGGTATCATAAACAACTTCTATTGGTAAACGCATAGGTGCACGATTTACAGACAGGTTTTTCTCAGGAATATTTTTGTTATGTATTTCCATAAGAACACCACGTTGTTCTGCAAATGCAGCATGTGCCATTACCAATAGCAGTCCTGCCAAAATAATTACTTTTTTCATTCTCATTTTAGTTATGGTTTATTGTTCTTAATTTGGCGTAAATTTACAACAAATAAAGTTTTCAAGCAAGTATAAAAGTTTTACTCGTCAGATTTTATTTTGTTGATATACAGTATATTATAAAAATAAATAAAGAAAAAGTTTTACATTGCCACAAAAAGTTTTACATTGTATATGAAAATGTGGCATTTTGTTTTATAAAAAGCGCCGCCCTTGTGATAAGGACGGCGCTATTGCAAAGATGTAAGTTATACATACGGTTACTATTCGAAACCTTTCATAAGTCTACGGATATAAGGACCGATGTTGGTTTCGTGTTCGTCAATGCCAAGCTTCTTTCTGATTTCATGGCTTACGATATAATGGCGTTTCATTTGTATATATTCTCCTACTTCCTTGCCACGCAATCCTATAGCATACAAACAGAGATAATTGATTTCATCGGTTGACAATCCATGCTGTTCGAGATACTCCATAAACTTTTGGTGCGATGCCGCGAAAGCAAGGCGAGTGGAGTCCATAAATTTCTTTTTGTCGTTACGTACAGTGTCAATCCATTTGTTGTACGGCTCTGCATAGCGGTCGTTATTGGTAATCTCTTTTGCCTGCAGACCGTTGAGCAAATCAAGCCTGTTCTTTATCACGTCTTTGATAGGTTTTGACAGTTCCGACTGTTCCTTTTGCAATTCCTTCAGATGGTCACGCTCATTTTCCAGCTGGTCAATTTCTAATCTGAGGTTTTCTTGCTCAAGTCTTAGATTTTTATTCTCTTTCTCAGCCAGAATGCGTTTGGTCTTGCTAAGGTAACCACGGTAATACAGCCAGCCCACAAGTATGACCAAACCGAATATACCGCACAACGTTCCCCAAATAATCCTGTCTCTGTCCTGAATCTCCATAAGACTTTTCATTTCAAGTTGATGCTTCTTATCGGAGAACAATAAGTCATGTGAAAGCAATTCTTTTTGGTAATGCTCAAGGGAGGCGGAGTAATCCCGATATAGAGTAAAGGCTTCTTTATACTTGCCTTGTCTCTCTAAAATATCAATCTTTATCGAAACATATTTAAGCGAGTCCCAGGTGTTTTCTGCCGGATTGATATTCGAAATGAGGGTCATGGCTTTGTCATACTCTCCGATTTTTGAATACCCTTCAGCAAAGATCATGGTCTCATCGGTTGTTAGCTCCATGTTCTGATATTCTGTCAAGACCTCTTTTATCTCATCGGATGAACAGAAATTCACAGTATATGACAATAAGGAAGGGAACAGAAAAGCTTCTCCCTCGGGATTCTTTTTCACCATCGGTGCGCAAATGGACATAAGGCTGTCTGCCGCTGGTTTGTTGTTCTGCATAACGTATCCATCAAGCGCATTCGTATAACTCTTTATTGCGAGGATGTCTTTGCCAATGGTTTTATATAGTTTGGCTGCTTCCATATTATAATGTACAAAATCGTTTATCTTGTACTGCTTGAGATACAAAGTGCCCTGTGCCACCAATGTATGGGACAGTAACAAAGAGTCCGTTACCTGTTTTCTCAAATCACAAGCATTCATGAAAGACTGCATTGCCGAATCATCATCCCCCTGATTCTGATAAATCCGGCCTTGATAATAATATGTCCGAAACTGCTCATCGGGGGTTCCGTTCTTGACATAATAGTCAATGGCCGGCTGAAGGACATCGAAAGTTGTCGTGTCAATGCAGTTTTTGTCCAATGCAATGGATTTGAGCAGCGCATATCTGGCCGCCGCCTCTTTTCCCTTGACACTTGAGGCCGGTATGTTTTCCAATACGCCAATGGCAGAATCAGGCTTGGCATCCATAAGGTTCTCCGCTTTATCCATTTCATTCCAAGCCGTGCCGTGCCGGTCGCAACTGCCTGTTGTCAATACAGCTAGCGACAACAGGATAATATTTATAAAATGTCCTATTCTTTTAATCATATTTCATATGCTCCTATGCCCTCGCTGATGTCACTGACAATCTTTTTATCATATAGCGCGTTCACATCCAACTGAAGCAAACTCGCGATTTTCAAATAAGTCAGAATATCGGGCTGTGAAGAATTTGTGCACCATTTCGAGACCGTTGTCGGATTTACATCCATTTGACGGGCAAGCCACAAATTTGTAAATTTCTTCTCAGTCAGGATTATTTTTTGTCTGTTAACATTCCGCATTGGACTATCAAAAACTGGGTGCAAAGATAATTAATTATTTTCATTATCCCTTAATGATAACCGCCCTAATTACCGACCCAATAGATAATATATTCAAAGAAGTTGACACCTTGCAGTCTGCAGGAGCATGCAAGCGAATAGAACATAGCTGCATCGCGGATACGCTCCAACACAATATTTGCATTTCTAACCGCTCAAAACTGCGAGCTGAACGCACAAATAAATCTTTGGCGCGAAATTCTCGAGTTTTGAGCGGCTTTTGTTATGTTGTTTATACACAGTGAGTTATATGGGTTGGAACGCTCTGACGTTGATTCTTGCGAAATAAAAAAGCTCCTTTTTATTTCAAATGTACTACATTTGTAGTCTAACTGTAGTACATTTACCTTCTATAACGACTACATTTACATCCTAAAAGGACTACATTTGCAATGCAAAGAAGCCCTAAATGATGAGAGAGGAGACTGTTGTCACCTCAAAAAACGTAAAAAACGCATTCTGAAATCTCTAGAATCGATTTTTTATTTGTAACACTTTTTTACTGCCTGTCTTATATTTGTACGGATAATTTGCTGTACCTTTGCAGATGTTTATGAAACAGGACAAGACCATATCAGTAGTAATGTGCACCTACAACGGTGCGTCACGCCATCTGCGCGAACAGCTCGACTCGATATTCGCACAGACGTTGCTGCCCGGCGAGATAGTAGTGCAGGACGACTGCAGCACCGACGACACCATGGAGGTGCTGCGCGAGTATGCCGACCGTGCGCCCGAGGGCGTGGCGATGCACATCGTTCAGAACACGGCACAGATGGGCATTAACGCCAACTTCTTCTCGGCAATGCGTCGGGCGGAGGGCGAACTGATAGCCGTGAGCGACCAGGACGACATCTGGATGCCCACCAAGCTGGAGGAGCAGCGCGACGCTATAGGCTCGCGCATGATGTGCGTGTGCCGTTCGGAGCCTTTCTCCGACTCGGGAGCCGAGATACGTTTCGACCGCCGCACGCCCAACTGCAACCTCATACGTCTGTTCTACGCCTCGATGATGGGCCACTGCCAGATGCTGCGCCGACAACTGCTCGACGTGATTCCTACCGAACAGGAACTGCCCGAGATTTATCGCCGCACGTGCTACGACGTGATGACTGCCACAGCCGCTGCCGCATTGGACAGCATTGTGCTGATAGACCGCCTGCTGGTAAAGCAGCGCCGATATGAGCAGGCTGCCACCTATGTGCGCGTAGACCATCATCGTGTGCGCCGTGCCGACAACGCTCTGTATATGATATGGTATGGCGTGTGCAACTACCGACGTGTGAAACCGTGGATGAACGCCCACTTTGCCGCACGACGCGACTTCCTTGAGTGGGTTTGGCGTAAGTCGATGGCTGCCCATTGTGAGGCTCCGGGCAGTATGCCTACAGCCGACAACCGCATCTTTGCCGACGGAATCCGATTGCTGCACAACGAGTGCCGGCGCGGACTGACGGCACTGCTGGGTATTGAGCGCTATTACATAAAATACCGACACACGCTGTTCTACACCCGCGAGAAGGACCCCGTGGCTCTGCTGCGTGCCGTGGTGCATCCGTTCATGCAGATATACAACTACCGCTATCTTGCCGAGCGCCAGTAGGCAATGGGTCAAAAAACACGGAAAGAAAGAATAAAATGAAGGTTTACTTTTATCATACCCAAAACATACAATACTGCCTTGGGCGAATGAGCAAGGGCGAGTTTCCGTCGCATTTTCTGTACGGAGCATGCCATCTTGGCGACCATGGCATCGACGTAGTGTGGCACCGCTCGCCCCGTAAGGACCGCTCGCGCATAGCCACCGCGCTGTATACGGCGTGGCGCATACTGACGTGTCGCGAACATTTCGACGCCATTTATGCTACGCATTACAAGGGACTGGAGCTGATTGTGCTGCTGCGAGCCATCGGTCTCTATCGCCGCCCCATCGTGGTGTGGCACCATCAGCCCGTGGTGAAGTCGGCAAGCCGTCTGCGCGAACTCTGTGGCAGACTCTTCTATTGTGGTCTCGACCGCATGATATTCTTCTCGAAGAAGCTCTTCGACGACTCGTTGCTATCGCGCAAAGCCCGACCTGCGCACATGGTTGTGGGCCATTGGGGTGCCGACCTCGACTTCTACGACTCGATAGCGGTCAGTCCGTCCAACAACACCTTTACATTCATAGCTACGGGCAAGGAGCAACGCGACCAGCCTACGCTTATCGAGGCGTTCAACCGTACCCGCCGACACCTGCGACTCTTCATCGGAATCAATCCCGACCCGAATGTGCCCAATCCCAATCTCAACGCTGTGCGCCGCTGTAAGCCCTCTGACAACATCGAGGTGAAGGAGATTTGCGGACTCTTGCCTTACGAAATTGCAATAGACGTGGCTCATGCCGACTGTGTGGTGATATGCTGTCACAAGACACGTTACACCGCCGGACTGACCACAGTGGTTGAGGCTCTCGCCCTCGGTAAGCCCATTATATGCAGCCGAAACCCGCAGATACCCGTTGATTTCGACCGCGAGGGTTGCGGCATTTCAGTAGAATATGGTGATGTGGAGGGTTGGCAGCGTGCCATAGAATATATTGCTACGCATCCCGAAGAGGCGCGACTGATGGGACAGCGAGGACGGGAAATAGCCGAACGCTTGTTTAATGACAAGCGCGATGCAGAGGAAATAGCGGAGGTGATAAAAGAAACAGTTGGGAGATAATTGAAAGTTGAGAGTTGAGAATTGAGAGTTCAGAGTTATGATATGCTTTTGTTGATAACGTCGTTGGCGTTATAATTATAATAGGTAATCATAACTCTCAACTTTCAACTCTCAATTCTCAACTATCTTTCAACTCTAAACTCTCATCTTTCAACTCTCAACTATAAATAATCCTTACCCCATACCCTTAAAACTCAGCGGCTGCATTGCAGCCGTTTTTTCGTTATACACCTCCGTCGTTACACGTCGTGCGCGCAGACTGCGCACTTTGGGGAAGTCGCGGAAGTAGTCGTCCTGCGTCATATACCAGCAGTGGGCTGCTATCTCGTTCACCCTCTGGGCCATGAGGTCAATCTTGCGAGCCGAGCGCGGACTCACTACCGACAGCATACGTTGACCGTTGCGCAGCACGATGGCAAGCACTACGTAGGTGTTTACGGCCTTGTCGGCAGATGGGTCGCTGAGTTTGTGGCCGCGCATCGACGACGACACCGTTATGTGCCAGCCGTACTGGCTGTTGAGGCGCTGCATCATCTCGCGGAACACTCGTCCGTGCGACGACGTGTCGGGAATGCGCTTGTACATAATATAATAATGTATCATCTCGTGCAGCAGCGTCTCCTGATATTCACGCTCGCTGCAATCGTAATAGGTGCTGATGCGTATGGTGAAGTCGGTGTACACACGCTTCAGCAGACGGCGTTGGCATTTGCACGCCATAGTGCCCAGTCGTGTGCGCGCCTTGGACAGCACCAGACGAGGAACAGGCAGCTCATCGCCGAAATAATCGGCGTTGAACTGCCTGAACCATGTGCGGAGTATGTCGGTAGTAAGGGTCATTCGGCGCAGTCGGGGTATACTGATGTGAGGTAGGCGCTGACTTTGTCGGACATTACTGTTGCCAATGCAACCTTGCCCTCGGGGTCGATGACGTAGACCGAAGGAATCCACTTGATGTGGTAAGCCAATGATACGGGCGACTCGCGCATGTTCTTCAGGTCGCTCACCTGGGTGTAGGGCAGTGCGAGTTTAGCCACTCCGTTCTTCCACGACTCATTGTTTCTGTCGAACGATACGCCTACAAACTCCACTCCTTTTTGATGGAACTTGTTGTACAGGGCTACGATGTTGGGCGCGTCTCGGCGGCAGTCGGAACACCATGAAGCCCAGAAGTCGAGCACTACGTATTTGCCACGCAGACTCTTCAGCGTGAACTGTTTGCCGTCGATTGTGTTCAGTGCAATCTCGGGGGCTTCGGTGCCGGGCTTCAGAAGTTCGGTGGCGTACTTGGCATCAAGGTCGTCGGCAGCCATAGCTTGTGTATTGGTCTGCGCCTGAGCGTTGATGGCTTGTGGCATAGCAGTCATAGCCAATGCCAATAAGAAAAGCTTAAAGTGTTTCATATGCTTATGTATTGGAATAATTATTGTCATTCAGTATGATAAATTAGAATATTCTGCGTTTAAACCACAAGGCAAAGACCGGGTCGCTGATGTAGAATTGCTTACCATTCTTCTCTACTAAGTCTTTCTCTACCAAAGCTGTTTTCAGACGGGTTATGTTGGAAACGCTTCCCAATTGAAACTCTTCTCTTACTGCCGTATCGCCAAAGTCGTCGTTGTGTCCGGCTATTATACAACGTATGAAATTCATTTGATAGGCAGTCAGTGGTTCTATCTGTTGCATGAATAGTTGCTCCTGACTGTTAAGCAAATCGTTGATGCCTTGTCGCAAATGAGATTCTGTTACGGTTTGGCCCTCGTCAATTAGTGAGAAAACAAGCCATGATAGTTGTTGTACATATGAAGAATAGTTGTCTACTGATTTGCAAATGTCACCTGCCAGTTCTGGGGATATGGTTCGTTGTCTGTCTTTGAAATGTTGTACGATGTATTCAATCCAAGTGTTTGTAGGAATCTTATTAAGATATTTGAAGTCGCCAAATTGATAAAGAGGCATACTTTTCTTTTGGAATACATTCATCATCGTATGTTTTTTACTACCGAAAAGACAATAGGAGGTAAGTCGTTGGTGTTGCCATACAGACCTAAGTCTTTTTTGTATACTTACAGAATCAGGCATCTCGCCAATCTGTTGAAACTCATCAATACAAACTACTATTCTTTTCCCTTTCTTCTGTGCTATATTCTCGGCCAATTCCAATACTTCGTCAGGGGTATGTGTCTTAGTAGATATACCAAGTGACAGAGCAAACTCAGAGGTGGGTTCGGGTGAGAAACTGACCTTTGGGGATAGACGTGCTAAGAAATCCCGGGCGTTTTCCATCCACAACTCTGCTTGGGAGGCGGTCTGTTTAAGCACGGCTTCGGCTAATGTGTTGTAAAACTCATATTCGGTTTTACACTTGAATATATCTACAAATATAGGGATTACTCTTTCTTTGTCGACCTCTTCGCACACCTTTTTCACCAACGATGTCTTTCCCCATCGTCTTGGTGAAATAAGAATAGTGTTGATACCCTCTTCAAAGTTCATCTTCAATTGTCGGATTTCGTCTTTTCGTCCTATAAAATTATAGTCTGATACGGATACTCCGAATACAAAACTTTGTTCTCTTGTTCTTGCTGCCATATATTATTGAGTTATATGTCCGAACGCAAAGATAATGAAAAAACACAAAATACACAAGGTTGTGTTACACAAACTTGTGTATTTTGTGTTTATTAATATGTAGTATGCGAGTAATGTCATTGCTTCTCCGTCTGCGTCTTGGGCCAGTTGACGAGAAACAGTTTGTCGGTGGCTCGTGTGAAGGCGGTGTACAGCCAGTGTATGTAGTCGGGCGTAAGCATGTCGTCGGTCATGTAGCCTTGGTCGACATATACGTGTGCCCATTGTCCGCCTTGTGCCTTGTGGCAGGTCACGGCGTAGGCATACTTTATCTGAAGGGCGTTGTAGTAGGGGTCTTTCTTCAGCTTCTTGTAGCGTTCGGGCTTTGAGGGCACGTCGGCATAATCGAGCATCACCTGCTCGAAGAGCTGCTGATTCTGGTCGTGCGTGAGTGCTGGCGCTTCAGTAGAGAGCGAGTCGGTCATTGCCGTGACCTGCAACTCGTAGTTGTCGTAGTCGGGGAATCGAAGCCAAAGGTCGACGAAGTGGAATCCGTACAGGTCGCGATGGTTGCGCACGCGCTGTATCACGGCACGGTCGCCGTTGGCTATGAACGATGGGGTAGGGCTACTTTGCTGCTGGTTGTCGGTTGCAGGGGTATTGGGTGCGGGTGCGGCAGAAGGGTTGGCGTTGTGCGAAGTCGGGTCCTTGGCGAGTCCGGCTTTGTTCAAGGCGGCATCCTGCTCGGTCCAGAAGTAGTTGTTCTTGACTATCATAAGCCAGTCGCCCGATGTCAGCTCTTCCTCGCGCCACAGCACCTGGCTGCGTATGCCCTGATTGAATATGTTGGCGCGCTTGTTGCTTCGTGTCACCACCATGGTCTCGTCCATTCCCACTTCTGAATAGCTTGTGGCAAGCGACTCGATGAGTTCGTCGCCCGGAACATTGACTATGTCGGCAAAACCATGGAAGCGTATTTGTGGCAAGGCTGTGGCTTCATCGTGCGTTATCATCTGGCGTATAACTGTGGCGTTGTACAGAATGCCCGATTCCTGGCTCTGGCGCAGCACTTCGTTGAGGTCGCTCTCGTATGTGGTCAGTCCGTAGCCGCTCATGAAGTCGGCGCACAGGGCTGGCGATTCTTCTTCGCCCACGGGCGGAAGCTGCGCCTTGTCACCGATAAGCATCAGTCGGCAGTTGCGTCCGGAATAAACAAACTGCACGAGATCGTCGAGCAGACAGCCCGTGCCGAACACCGAACCCTGCAGTCCCTCGTTTGCAATCATCGACGCCTCGTCGACCATAAACAGTGTGTCGGCGTGCATGTTGGGTGCAAGCGAGAAATTGCCTTCGAGCGACTTCTGTCGGTAGATGCGGCGGTGGATGGTAGATGCAGGCGTGTCGGAGTTGATGGCGAACACTTTGGCAGCTCGTCCGGTAGGCGCAAGCAGCACTACACGTTGTTTAAGTTGCAGCATAGTGCGCACGATGGCGCCTGACAGCGATGTCTTGCCCGTTCCGGCAGAGCCACGTAATATCATGACGGCACGGTCGTCGCGGTCGGTCATGAACGCGGCGAATGTGGTGAGTGCGTGGTTTTGGTCGAGTGTCGGCTCAAAACCGAAGCTTTGTCGTATCCGGTATATCAGTTCGTCCTGTAGCACAGTGGCCTAATATTAATAATGTATAGAATAGGGTGGAATAAAGTTTAAATTCTCTGGTATATCTTCAACCCGAACTTCGGCACGAGAGCGTACATCCATTCCATTATCTCAGCGAGATGATGTTCGTACGCCTTCCATTCCTTTTGCTTTAGGAAGAAGTAAATCTCGATGGGCAGTCCGTTTTCGGTGGGTTCGAGCTGGCGCATCAGGAATGTAGCGTTTGTCACCACGTCGTCGCGTCGTTCGAGCCAGCGCTCCATATAGCGGCGGAACAGCGTAAGATTGATAACATCGCCGTTCATCTCCTCCAGTTTCATCAATCCTTCGGCTGCGAGAGTCTTCTTGAGTTCGTCGGATGCTACGGCTATAGAGCGGAAGTCGATGTATATGGCGCGAGTGACGCGTCTGCCGGCACTTTCCTCCATGCCATGCCAGTTCTGGAAAGAGTCTTCAATGAGTTTCTGTGGGGGTACGGTCACTATGGTATTGTCGAAGTTGCGCACTTTGACTGTTGACAGCGTGATGTCCTCTACTGTACCGTTGGCACCAGCCTTGCTCATCGTTATCCAGTCGCCCTTGCGCACCATGTTGTTGCTTGTGAGTCGGATGCCAGCAACAAGACCCGTTATGGTGTCCTTGAACACGAGCATAAGTACTGCCGAAGTGGCACCGAGTCCGGCGAGAAGAGTGAGTGGACTGCGGTCGATGATGATAGAAATGATGACGATGACACCGAGAAACATCACTATAATCTTCAATACACCGCAGAAGGAATGCAGATATTGTTGTGTGGCTGAGCGTTTTTCGTTGTCGTTGTCGAAGAGTTTGAGCGAACTGATAAAGGTGGTAGCCAGTCGCATAGTGGCTATGGTTATGTATATAGCCGTAGCCTTAAGGATGAGGCTCTGTATTATCGGGTGGTCGGAAAATATTGGAGGCATAAGCATCCAAACGATAATGGCAGGCACAATGTTGCACGCAGCCCTAATTATCTGTGGGTTAAACAGATAGTCGTCCCATACAACATCGGTGTGGCTTGTGATGCGCGCGGCCAGTGGCGACACCACCTTGATGCACAGCAAGTAGACAAGCCATGCTATGAGTGCTACGGTGGCGCATAGCATAGAGAGGGTGACAAACGATAGCCATCCACCTGTTAGCGAGGTGGAGGCAAGCAACTGCTCTATGTATTTTGTTATTTCGTTCATAATAATCGGTTATGGTTGGCACAGTATGGTGCATACACGGTCTTGGAATGCACGTCCGTTGGAATGGTGCATCACACCCTGATTGATAATGGCGAATGCCAGATGATGGCCATTGGCTGCTGTGCAGTAGCCAGCAAGCGACGAGATGCCTTTGACAGTACCGGTCTTGGCAAACACGTTGCCCTGCGTGAATGTGCCGCGCATGCGTCGGCGCAGTGTGCCGTCTACGCCTGCTTCGGGCAGAGCTGGATGCAGATGCAGATAGATATTGTTGTTGCGGAAAGCGTAGCGTAGCAGTTTCACTTCCAGTTCGGCTGACACATAATTATATAATGACAGTCCAGAACCGTCGGCAATCTGATAGCGCCGAGGGTTGAGCCCCACCTTACTTATCAGTCGGCCTATTACCGTGGCAGCATCTTTGGCGGTAGCGCGTCGGTTGCCTGTTGAGGCTGCCAGTTGGTAGAACATCGACTCGGCATACAGGTTGTCGCTCTCCTTGAGCATGCGCATCAGTATCTGGTCGATAGAGTGGAAGCGGCTTGCTATGCAGTAGGCATCGTCGGGCTTGCGTGCTTCGCCCAGTGTGGCTTCCACTACGATGCCCGCTTCGCGCAGTTCGTCGACAAAGCGCTTTACGAACACGTTGCGACGGCTGATGAGCAGTGGCGAGAGTATAGGGTTGTCGTCGTCCCAGCACCATCCGCATCCAAGCGTGTCGGCACTCTTCATTGTCTTGTCGGCGTATATGTTGCCGCGTATTGTGTCCACTCCCATTTTGCGTATGCCCTCCACGAAGGCGCGCATGTCGTCAATGTTGAATCGCGGGTCGAATCCTCCCACACAGTAGACGTTGCCGTTGAGTGTGCCGTTGCTCACCTCGCCTGTATAGCAAAGTTCTGTCTTGAAGCGATAGCTTCCGCCCAGTTTGTCAATTGCTGTTATGGCTGTTATCACCTTCATTGTCGAAGCCGGGCGCATCAGTTGTCGCTCGTTGTGGGTATATATGGCAGAGTCGGCATCAAGGTCGTATACCATTATTCCCACTTGTGATGTGCTGAACATGTCGCTCTCAAGCAGTCGGTTGATGTGTGTGCGCACCTGGTCGGTCCATGGCAGGGCGTGCTGTGATGTTGTAAGAGTATCGGTGAGCAGCGAGTCGGTCACAACTTCGTCGTCGCTGATGTCTTCCTGTGCGTGCGTGGTGAAATTGGCGGCAAATATCATGCATATAATAAGAGTCGCGCGCGTAATAATATTATAATGTGTAATCATTGTTCCTGTCTGCGTTTTATCTCTCTGATGAATCCGTCGGCTTCAGACGGCTGTGCATAGGTGATGTGTCCGGCACCATATTCGATGACGATGTGGCTCGCCACAATCAGCGTGCCCCTGATCTTGCGTGCCGAAATGATGTCGCCTACGGGTATGACAAGGCACTTGCCCAAGCGCCCGCGTGCTATGACGAGCTGTCCGTCGGCTGTGAATGTGTATGTGGTGTTGATCGAACGGTCGACACCGGCTGCGCCAACAAGCATGCAAGCCAAGCCTATCAGTGGTGTCACGCCAGTGCGCACAAGAAAACACCACAGAGCGCACACCGCCAGTAGCAGTATGGCAGCGAAAGCCTGCGGGCTGAATCGTTGATGAAATGTTCTGTCCATAATTGACTGCAAAGTTACGCATAATTATCCGAATGGACGGGTCGAACAATTACAACAAAATAAAAAGCAATGTAATAAGAACTTTTTTTAACCTTTTGTATTCTATTTGTAATGAAAAACTTCGCATAAGTCAGAATTTATTTTTAATTTTGCAAGAAATAATAACGAGACTTGAAATTATGGCAGAATTATCAAATCGCCTTAATCGCCTCGCTCCGTCAGCGACACTCGCTATGTCGCAGAAGAGTGGCGAAATGAAGGCACAAGGTGTAGACGTTATCAACCTCAGTGTCGGTGAACCCGACTTTAACACTCCTGACCACATCAAGGAAGCAGCCAAGAAGGCTATCGATGACAACTTCTCGCGTTACTCACCAGTTCCGGGATACATCGATTTGCGTAAGGCTATTGTAGCAAAACTTAAGAACGAGAACAATCTCGACTATACAACAGCAGAGATTCTCGTATCTAACGGAGCTAAGCAGAGTGTATGCAACACTGTGATGGCACTTGTCAACGACGGTGAAGAAGTGATAATTCCTGCCCCGTATTGGGTGAGTTATCCGCAGATGGTGAAGCTCGCAGGTGGTAATCCGGTCATCGTTAACGCTGGTTTCGAGCAGGACTTCAAGATTACTCCAGAGCAGCTCGAAGCCGCTATAACACCAAAGACACGTATGCTCATTCTCTGCTCGCCGAGCAATCCTACTGGCAGCGTTTATTCTAAGGACGAGCTTGAGGCTCTCGCCGAGGTAATCAAGCGCCATGAAGGCTTGTATGTGCTTGCCGACGAGATTTACGAGCACATTAATTATATAGGCCATCACGAGAGTATCGCACAGTTCCCTGGCATGAAGGAACGCTCAATCATCGTCAACGGTGTGTCGAAGGCATACGCAATGACAGGATGGCGTATCGGATTCATCGCCGCTCCCGAATGGATTGTCAAGGGCTGCAACAAACTGCAGGGACAGTATACATCAGGTCCTTGCTCTGTAAGCCAGAAGGCTGCCGAGGCTGCATATACTACATCGCAGGAGTGTGTGGAGACAATGCGTCAGGCTTTTGAGCGTCGCCGCGACCTTATCGTCGAATTGGCAAAGCAGATTCCGGGTCTGGAGGTGAACAAGCCAGAGGGCGCTTTCTATCTCTTCCCTAAGTGCTCAAGCTTCTACGGCAAGACCGACGGCAAGCGTACAATACAGAATTCAACCGATTTGGCTATGTATCTTCTTGAAGAAGGTCATGTCGCTACTGTGGGTGGCGACGCATTTGGCGACCCCGAATGTTTCCGCATGAGCTACGCTACAAGCGACGACAATATTCGCGAAGCAATGCGCCGTATCAAGGAAGTATTGGCTAGATTGAAATAAAAAATGTTAAATACCGCGTAAGCGTATGTTTATTTGCCATTATTTGCTACCTTTGCCAAAGCGCAAAGCAAATACTAAAGTTTATAAAGTGCGCATACAATGTATTAACCATTTAGATATTGGATAAATTTTTAACCATTAATAACTTATTAAATTCTACAAAAAATTATGGCAACTACACAAGCTAAAGCGAATCCTAAGAAGAAATCTTCAGGATTCCAGGGAGTTAGAGACGCAATTTGGATCATCGTTGCATGTTTCATCCTCGCAGTATGTTTCTTCAAGTTCGTACTTGGAAACCCTGACAACTTCGTAGGCGGAGACCCTGCAAACGCTGTTAAGGACGGTAGCCTTCTCGGTACTGTGTACAAAGGTGGTATCGTCGTTCCTGTGATCATTACATTGCTCTTTACTGTAATCGCTCTCTCTATCGAGCGCTTCTTCGCTCTTCGTACCGCTTTCGGTAAGAGCTCACTCGGCAAGTTCGTTATCTCTGTTAAGCAGGCTATCACTGCTGGTGATATGGCTAAGGCTCAGCAAATCTGCGACAAGCAGCAGGGTTGTGTTGCTAACGTAGTTGGCGCTTCAATCGCTGCTTACAAGGAAATGGAGAATACTCCTAACCTCAAGCGTGCTGCTAAGGTTGCTAAGATCCAGCAGGCTCACGAGGAGGCTACTCAGCTCGAGATGCCTACACTCCAGATGAACATGCCTATCCTTGCTACTATCGTTACTCTCGGTACTCTTACCGCTCTTTTCGGTACTGTAGTAGGTATGATCCGCTCATTCGCCGCTCTTGCTTCAGGTGGTGGTGGTGACTCACTCCAGCTCTCTGAGGGTATTTCTGAGGCCCTTGTAAATACCGCATCTGGTATTTTGACATCTTGGTTCGCAGTAGTTTCTTACAACTACTATTCAAACAAGATTGATAAGCTGACATACGCGCTTGACGAAGTAGGTTACACTATTGCTCAGACATACGAAGCAAATCACGGAGACGAGGCTTAATTTTACTAACCCTTTAAAACATTTATCATTATGGGTAAAGTAAAAGTTAAGAAAGCGGATGTCTGGATAGATATGACTCCTATGTCCGACGTGATGGTCCTCTTGCTCACATTCTTCATGTTGACATCAACATTCGTGAAGAATGAGGCAGTGAAGGTCGTTACACCGGGCTCGGTATCTGAAATCAAGGTGCCGGAGACAAACGTCCTGACAATTCTCTGCGATAAGGAAGGCCGTATCTTCGTGGGTATGGATAACCCTAAGAAGATGGGCGACCTCGTTCAGGGTATGGCCGATCAGTATGGTGTACAGCTCGATAAGAAGCAGTTTGAAACCGCACAGGGTGCTGCTACTATCGGTGTTGATATGCAGGATCTGACAAGCGCACTGAGCTTAGGCGACAAAATGAATGAGTACCAGGCTGTCAAGGGTATTCCTACCGACAGCACCAAGACTGGCACAATGATGAGCCAGTTCCAGGACTGGGTTAAAATGGCACGCGACAACAACGGTGCTGACATGAAGTTGGCTATCAAGGCCGACGCTGGCACACCGTACAAGGTCATCAAGAAAATGATGTCTGAGCTTCAGGACATGAACGAGAACCGTTACTACCTGATTACGTCGCTTAAATCAAATTCGGAGGAGTAAGACATGGCAAAGAAAAAAGCAAGCAGACAGAAAAAGATGAACACCCGCGTGGACTTCACGCCTATGGTGGACATGATGATGCTTCTTATCACGTTCTTCATGCTCTGTACATCTTTGGCTAAACCCCAGACGATGAACTTGACTATGCCTTCGAACGATGAGAACATCTCTGACAAGGACCGCAACGCGGCCAAAGCTTCTCAGACCGTTACTATCTTTGTATGCGGTAATGACAAAATCTACCATGTCGATGGTATACCTAACTACGACGATCCCTCATGCCTGAAGGAGACTTCATGGGGCAAGAACGGTATTCGTGAGGTGCTTATCAAGCACGTTACTGAGGACGGTTCTACTCCTGTAGCTGACATCATGGCCGCTAAGATTCGCCTCGACCAGAAGAAGCTTGCCAACCCGGCAGCTTATCCTGACAGCGTTTATGACGCTATGTTGAGCAAAATCAAGAAGGGTGAACTCGAGAGTGGTAAGGTTCCTACTATGACCATCATTATCAAATGTACTGATGGCGCTTCTTACAAGAACATGGTAGACGCTTTGGACGAAATGACTATCTGCAGTATTGGTACGTATGTCATTGACAAGATTAATCCGCAGGATGAAGCACTTCTTGCAAAACGCGGCATTAAGTAATTCAGTGACTAATAATTAAAGAAAGGACAAAGAAATGTCAAAAATAGATTTGATATCCAATGAATGGACTGACCTCGTATTTGAGGGCAGAAACCAGGCATATGGAGCCTACAAGTTGCGTAAGGGCACTACCAAGCGTAACGTGTGGTCCATCATTATCGTAGCCCTTGCTGCAGTACTCCTTTTCCTCGGACTCCAACTTCAGAAAATGGCACAGGCCAACAAGACTGTTGAGAATACTCAGGCTGTCGAGCTGGCTCGTCTCCAGGAGAAGAAGAAGGAAGCTAAGGTAGAAAAGAAGGAAGTTATCCGTACCGAACCTGAAAAGGTTGTTGAGCAGGTTAAGTCTTCAGTTAAGTTTACCGCTCCTGTCATCAAGAAGGACGAAGAGGTAAAGGAAGAGGACGAGATCAAGCTTGAGGAAGTAGAGAAGAGTACCAAGGCTATCGGTTCCTTCAATGTTGAGGGTAACGACGAGGTTGGTGGTGCTGTGCTCAAGGCTAAGGAAGAAATCAAGGCTCCAGAACCTCCAAAGCATGAGGAGGAGACTAAGATCTTTACCGTAGTAGAGCAGATGCCTCTCTTCCCTGGTGGCGATGCAGCTCTTATGGCTTATCTTCGTGACAACATCCACTACCCGACTGTAGCTGCCGAGAACGGCGTACAGGGACGTGTTGTTGTTGGCTTCGTTGTAGAGCGCGACGGCTCTATCACCGACGTTAACGTATTGCGTTCGGTTGACCCGTCACTCGACCGTGAGGCTATGCGCGTGGTTAAGGGTATGCCACGTTGGACTCCTGGTAAGCAGAACGGCTCTGCTGTTCGTGTTAAGTACCAGGTACCTGTAACATTCCGCTTACAGTAATAATAACTGATATAGTTGCAGCCGAGCAATCTCTCCATTCTTGGAGAGGTTGCCCGGTGGCAACATTTAAAAACAACAAGACACAGCGGCGTTATTTCAAATATCAGAATAACGCCATTATTTTTATTCATAGGAATAATGAGAAAGAACTTATCCTTCAAATTCATCGTAGGATTAGCCCTCGTGGCCTTCGTTTTCGTTTCGTGCGGACAGCAGAAGCGTAAGGATGGCCGTACAGACACCAACTCATCGGGTGTGATTAGCTTCGCTGCCGATGAGAGTTTCAGTCCGATTGTTGACGAACTGAAGCAGGTATTCGAGATGCAGTGCCCCGAAGCAATGGTAAAGCCTATCTATACTAATGAGGTAGACGGTGTGAACATGCTTCTAAAGAATAAGGTGATGCTCACCATTACGGCACGCAACTTCACTAAGAAAGAATATGATTATCTGAAGGGAACCGACCAGTTGCCAGAGGCTGTGCCTCTCGCATACGATGGTATGGCGCTCATCTGCAATAATAAAAACCTCGACTCTTGCATCACAGTCAATGATATAAAGGCTGTTCTCTCTGGTAAGAAGACACGTTGGAGTGAGGTTAACCCAGGCTCAAAGCTCGGCGAGATTTGGGTATGTTTCGACAACAAGAAGTCGGCAGCTGTCGACTATTGCTGTGACTCAATTCTCGGTGGCAAGCCAATCAATAGTCCGAACGTGTTTGCAGCTAAGGACTCAAAAGATGTTATCGACTATGTAGCTCGCACTCCTAATGCCATTGGCGTGATAGGAAGCAACTGGCTTAACGACAAGCGCGACTCAACAAATACTACTTGGAACAAGGCTATCACCGTAATGTCGGTGTCAAAACTCGATAAGGCCACTCCAATGAATTCGTGGAAACCGTATCAGGCATGGTTGCTCAACGGTCGCTATCCGTTTGTACGCACCATTTATGCTCTGCTCAACGACCCCAAGCGTGGTCTCCCATGGGGGTTTGCTCACTTTATTGAGTCTCCACGTGGACAGCTCATCGTGTTCAAGGCTGGTCTGCTGCCTACTCGTGGTGAGATTGCAATCCGCGATGTCAATGTGAACAACAAACCGTATTAGAATCCTTTAATTAAACAATAGCTTTTGCCCCGCGGCTTTATACAATTGAACAATTAAACAACCAGAATTATGAAAGCAATTAAATATATCGTAGCAGGAGCTTTGATGCTCAGCATCGCTGCTCCAACAATGGCACAGGACGTTAAATCGCAGGTTGATGCCATTACAAAAGTAGTAGTTGACGCCAAGGGTGATGCAGTTGCAGCTAAGGCGCAGATCAAGGACTTCATGAAGTTGAACAAGAAGAATGCACAGGCTATTGCAGGTCTTGGTCGCGCATTCCTTGTTGCAAAGAATTATGAGCAGGCCAAGACTTATGCCGATATGGCAATGAAGGTTGGCAAGAATGTATCGGCTGGTTATATCCTTCGTGGCGACATCGCTTCGGCTGAGGATGACGGCGGTTTGGCTGCTTCTTACTATGAAATGTCTACACAGCAGGACCCTCAGGATCCTACAGCTTATGTAAAGTACGCTCGCGTATATCAGAAGGTTGACGCTGACGGTGCTGTAGCTATGCTTGAGAAGCTTCGTTCGGTAAAGCCTGACTATCCTGTTGACGCTGCAGCTGGCTATATGTACTCTTCAAACAATAAGTTGAAGACTGCTCTCCAGTACTACGGCAAGGTTCAGAACATCAACTCGCTCGACGACTATATCCTTTTCGACTATGCTTCTACAGCATACGTACTTGAGGACTATGACAAGACTCTGCAGCTTGCCGCTGCTGGTGTTCAGAAGTATCCTCACTACTCTTCATTCTATCGTGTAGGTATGTATGCTTCTGACAAGGTTAAGAAGTATGAGGACGCTGTTAACTATGGTAACAAGCTGTTCAACACAACTGATACTATCAAGTACACAGCCAACGACTATATCTACTATGCCGAGGCTCTTATGAACACTGGCAAGTTTGACGAGGCTATCGCTGCTTACAAGCACATTCCTGAGGTTGACCCTGAGAACAAGGAGACTAACAAGCTCATCTCTGGTCTCTATGTTAAGGCTCATCGCTTCCCTGAGGCTGTTGCCGCTATGGAGCAGTACATCACAGAGGCTGGCGAGAATGCTACATACAAGGAGCTTGATGCTCTTGCCGACATCTACATCGACGAGGCTTCTGTAGAGGGAGCTACTGATGCTGTTAAGAAGGCTGCATTCGAGAATGCTGACAAGGTATACGCTCGCATGGCTGAGAAGTATGACTATGCTGCTACTTACGCAGTTTGGAAGCGTGCTCTTATGAACCATCAGATTAACCCTGATGTTAAGGTAGGTCGCGCTCTGCCTTACTATCAGCAGTACATCTCGCTCGTAGAGCCGAAGGCAGAGAAGACAGCTGCTGAGCTTAACAAGCTCGCTATCTCTTACACCTATCTCGCCGTTCACTACATCCAGAACGATAAGAAGGTTGAGGCAAAGGAGTGGGCACAGAAGCTCGCAGAGATTCGTCCGGACGATCCCAATGCACAGCAGATTCTCTCTATTAAGTAATACTTAAGAAAACTGTTGACAATTAGACAATATACAAGTCGACAAGGAAATAACAAATAATAATTAAAGACGACGAGCTTCGGTTCGCCGTCTTTTTTTGTTTTCATATATCTATGTGTATTTTTGGCGAAGTTGTGGCCTTCAAATATAAATAAAAGTTAATCTCGTTCATAAATCGAGCCTTTGTGCGTTTATATATCAGAAAACCAAAAGAATGAAAGACAAGGAGTTTGAACATATAGCACCAGTGTTGCGCCGCCGCTCGGTGGCTACAGCACGTAGCCTTGGTCTCGACGCAGACGATGCAGAGGATGTGGCGCAGGATGCGCTGCTGAAGCTGTGGTCGCTGCGTGGCGAGTTGAAGGTGGAGCGTATCGAAGCCCTTGTCGTTACTGTGGCACGCAACTTATCAGTTGACTTCCACCGGCGATGCCGCACTATTCCGATGGACAATCGACCTGTTGTCGACGAACTCCACACACAGCCCGACACTCTTATGGAAGTAGCCGACGATGAGCGTTGGCTTGAACGTAAGATGCAGGCGTTGCCATCCACCGAGTATCAGGTGCTGCACCTGCGTCAGGTGGAACGCAAGACCGACGAGCAGATAGCCGCAATACTCAGTATCGGTGTAGGTTCGGTGTCAACGCTCCTGTCACGAGCCAGGCGTAAGCTATTGGAAGCAATGCGAGCCCGACAACGGGTTGAGTAATTCGGATAATTGGTAATGTAACTTGTAAGATGTTTTAATCACAATAAAATGACAGCTATGGAAATCAAGCAACTCATAGACAGATATATGAACGGTCAGACTACCGTTGACGAGGAGCAGCTCATAGCGCGCTACTTCCGTTCGGCTACCGACTTGCCTGACGACTTGCAGCCTTATCGTGACATGTTCTCCTACTTTGACGAGGGTATGCCTGTAGGTGAGGTACCAGAGTTTGACGGATCGGTTGAGCGGGTTGATACAGGCGTTGATTCCGACAATCGTGTCGTTGCTCCGCGTCGCCGTAGATTCCGCATTGCCGCTATATGGAGTGGGGCAGTGGCTGTAGCAGCTGCCGTAGCTCTGCTGTTGGTGGTGCATCATCCTTCGGCTCCTACTCCGCAGCTCACGTCAGCGGTAATACAGAAAGACACGACTCACACGGTAACAGACGAAGAGGCAGAGCGAAGTGTCGTGAGTGACTCAGTGAGGGTAAAGCCCCAGCCGCAACGCCACCGTCAAAGCATTCGTCGTCGCTACTATATAGCTCCTCCAAAGACTTATCTTGCGCAGACTCCAGCCGTAGACAGCACTGCTCACGCAGCCAATGTCAGCCGGAATGTCTCATCTGAAGATTGTCTGGTAGCCCTTCATCAGTTGCCTGAAGAAGAACGATTAAGTATTGAGCGTGACATTATGGAATCGCTTAGGCTTGTCGAAGAAGTGCGCAATACGTTGCTTGCAGTTGATATGCTCAATGAATTAATAGAAGATGCAACTGACGAAATCATCGAAGATTCAACCAATGAATGTTACTAACGTAATATAATAATGATTTAGATTTTATATGATACACCTAATAAAACATTGACGATTATGAAAAAGATATTCACATTGATTATTGCCCTTGCGCTCGTTCCGGCATTTGCTGCAGCTCAATCTAATATTGCAAGGGTGGTGGAGCAGTTCAAGAAAAGCGCTGTTGAAGAAGTGTCAGCCTCCAAGGAAACCGAAACCGACACCGACGGCAAGCAATGCGTTTATGAAAGGAATGTATTTCTTGTGCCCAAGAACAGTGGCAAGTTCAAGCAGCTGATGGATGCCTTCAACGACGATCAGGCGAATGCTTACTCGGTGGATAAGCGTAGCGCAGGCAATGACGGCTCTGCCCGTGCAATAGGTTACGGTAAGAATTCGGAAAAGTCGATAAGGTTTATGTCACATCCCGACCGCAACTACTTCGTGCAGTTCTTCAAGGACCCTGCCGATTCGAAGCGTCGCACGTGCTATGCATTGGCATGGTATGAAGGCATGAAGGACAAGAAGAATAAGGAAATGTGGTATGTAGACATCATACATGTATACAGTATGAACCCCGAATACGTGAGGTCGCTGCCAAAGACCGTCACCAAAACCACTACAACGACTACAGACTCCGATGGCACCAACACGACAATCACGGTCAACTCCGACGGCACCATCATACGCTGGGACCGCAATACGGGCAACAGCATAGTGTATCGTCCGCAGGACAACAAGAAAGCCAGCAGCATTGATGTGCCCATAAAGAACAGCGGCGACTTCATACAGCGATTCAACGATTTGCGCACCGAGTATATCCAGATTGTACAGTTTGCCGGCAAGAACCAGACCTTCTTTGCCAACCGTATCATGCCGCCCGTCAACAAGATGCTGCAGTTGTGCCGCGAGCACGGCAATCTTCTGCTCCACAACGAGCGCTTATCATGCGTAGGAATACTTGATGACATGAAGCAGAGCGCACGCGACAATGGTATACGCGAAATGCTAAATCTTGCCCAAAAGTATCTTAACGGCAAATAAGCAGAATGCTGTACTGCAGCTATCGAATTTCTCTCTCTATATATATTTGAATTAATATATTTTCAGCCCTCCGGCATCGTGATGATTGCCGGAGGGCTTTTGGGTCTCAATAAAAAGCATTAACTTTGCAAAGGAAAACAAACAACAATCGATATGAACAAATCTCTTCTATTAGCCTCGGCAGGCATTGCTTGCGTGCCAACGCTGCTTGCGGCTAAGACAGCAAAGGCCGCTAAGGCCAACGATCCTGCACGCCCCAACATCATATTTATATTGTGCGACGACATGGGATATGGCGACCTTGCTTGCTATGGTCAGCCGTATATCTCTACACCCAATATCGACCGCATGGCAAGCGAGGGCATGCGCTTCACGCAGGCTTACGCCGGTTCACCCGTGTCGGCACCGTCGCGAGCTACCATTATGACCGGTCAGCACTCGGGACACTCGCATGTGCGTGGCAACAAGGAGTACTGGTCGTACAAGAATACCGTGAAGTATGGCGACAACGTCGACTTCGCCGTTGTAGGTCAGGAGCCTTACGACCCTGCCCATAAGATTCTGCCCGAAATGCTCAAGGACCGCGGCTATCGCACAGGTGTGTTCGGCAAGTGGGCTGGAGGTTATGAAGGTTCGGCATCAACACCCGACAAGCGGGGCATCGACGAGTTCTATGGCTACATCTGCCAGTTCCAGGCTCATCTGTATTATCCCAACTTCCTCAACCGCTTCTCGCGTTCGCAGGGCGACACAGCCGTAGTGCGTGAGGTGATGGAGGAGAACATCAAGTATCCGATGTTTGGCAAGGACTACTTCAAGCGCACCCAGTATTCGGCACGAATGATACATGACAAGGCCCTGGAGTGGATTGACAGTCAGGATGCCGAGCATCCGTTTGTGGGCTTCTTCACCTACACGCTGCCCCACGCCGAGTTGGCTCAGCCCGACGACCAGATACTCGAAGGCTACAAGAAGAAGTTCTTCGTCGACAAGACTTGGGGCGGACAGGAAGGCTCGCGCTATAATCCCGTGGAGCATACACACGCCCATTTCGCCGGAATGATAACCCGTCTGGACTCGTATGTAGGTGAAGTGATGGCCAAACTGAAAGAGAAGGGACTCGACAAGAACACTCTCGTCATCTTCACAAGCGACAACGGACCTCACGAGGAGGGCGGTGCCGATCCCGAATACTTCGGTCGCGACGGCAAACTGCGCGGGTTGAAGCGCCAGTGCTACGAGGGTGGCATACGCATTCCGTTCATAGCATGGTGGCCCGGACGCATTCAGGCTGGCACAACAAGCGACTTGCAGTTTGCCTTCTACGACCTTATGCCTACATTCTGCGACCTTGCCGGTGTGAAGAACTTCCGCAAGCGCTACACCAACCGTGCCCTGCCGGGCGACGGTTTCGACGGCATCAGCATCGCGCCGACACTCCTGGGCAATGCCGACAAGCAGCAGCTGCACGACCACCTGTACTGGGAGTTCCATGAGACCAACCAGATTGGCGTGCGTCGTGGCGACTGGAAGCTGATAGTAGTAAAGGGCAAGCCACGCCTGTACAATCTCGCCAACGACCTGCACGAGGACATTGACGTTTCAGACAAGCACCCCGAAATAGTACAGCAGCTCATCGACGTAATAAAGAAGGAGCATACTGACAACCCGATGTTCAAAGTTACACTGCCCTACTAAGTTATCAATAGGCAGATTTGATATTACAATAAAGCCCTGACTTGCACAAGTCGGGGCTTTATTGTCTAAAAGATTAAGTATCTTTTTCGGACAAAACACTTATAATTCAGTATTTTTGTCTAATTTTGCACATTATGAAAGAAAATAAGATATCATTGAGCAGCAAGCAGTATGCGGTGCCGTTCATTCTCATCACCTCACTATTCTTTATGTGGGGCTTTGCTCGCGCCATACTCGACGTGCTCAATAAGCATTTTCAGACCGAGCTTGACATTACAATAACCCAGTCGTCGCTGATACAGGTGACAACATATATGGGCTACTTCCTCATGGCCATTCCGGCAGGATTGTTCATCAATCGTATGGGCTATCGCCGCGGAGTTGTGACGGGATTGGTGCTGTTCGGACTTGGTTCGCTGGCTTTCATTCCGTGCTCAATGGCGGGAACATTCTATCCATATCTTGTGGCACTGTTCGTCATAGGTTGTGGACTCGTATTTCTTGAGGTGTCTGCCAATCCTTACGTTACGGAGTTGGGACCTAAAGAGACTGCTACAGCACGATTGAATTTCTCGCAGTCGTTCAACGGAGTAGGTTCGATGTTTGCTACACTCGTTGTTGGCAGCTTCCTCTTTCAGAGCGAATCGACAGGCGATGGCAGCAATGCTGTGATACCATACTCGATAATGGGTGCCCTCGTGCTGCTCATTGCCGTAATCTTCTCACGTGTAAACCTGCCCGAAATAAAGCACACCGACGATAAGGAGACGCAACAGGGCGGACATAACATCTCGCGCCTGTTCAAGAACCGCTGCTTCGTATTCGGACTCTCAGCCCTGCTCGCTTACGAGGTGGCAGAGATTTCAATCAATTCATACTTCATCAACTATGTCACAGGACAGGGATGGATGGAGCCAGCCACAGCCTCTACGGTGCTGACCGTAGGTCTGGGACTGTTCATGCTGGCGCGCTTCATTGGTGCAGCCGTGATGAGTAATATAGCAGCCGAGAAATATCTGCTCATCTGTGCAGTGGGTACGGTAGCTTGTATCGCTGTGCTGCTGCTCGACATGGGTCGCAATATCTCTATGGCAGCGCTGATGATGAACTACTTCTTCGAGGCTATCATGTTTCCGACCATCTTTGCACTCACCCTGCGCGGACTCGGCGGACTGACCAAGAGTGCCTCGTCGATACTCATGATGACTCCGGTAGGCGGATGCGGATTCTTGCTGATGGGCTACGCTGCCGACCATGCAGGCAACTTCGTGCTGCCGTTCTTCATTCCGCTCGTAGGATATGCCATTGTGATGGCTTATGCCTGGAGCACAGTGAGGAGCACGGTGAAGAAATAGAAAAAGGGAAATACACAAGGTTTTTTAGGATAATCAATACATCAACGAAAAATGAACATCAAGGAGATACTGAACAGCACAGACGGAAGCAAACACTTCTCGTTTGAGGTGCTGCCGCCGCTGAAGGGCACCGGAACAGAGCGTCTGTTCTCGACGATAGAGAAGTTTAAGGAATTCAACCCTGCGTATATCAACATCACCACCCACCACAGCGAGTATGTGTACCGTGAGGTGGAGGGCGGACAGTATGAGCGTCTGCGCTTGCGTCGTCGACCGGGTACGGTAGCCATAGCTGCCGCCATACAGAACAAGTTCGGCATACCCGTCATCCCGCACGTGATATGCAGCGGAGCGAGTGCCTTCGACATAGAGTATGAACTCATCGACCTTCAGTTTCTCGGTATTGAAAACCTGCTGCTGTTGCGTGGCGACAAGGCCAAGGAAGACAGCCGATATATGCCTACGCCAGGCGGCTACTCGCACACGACAGAGCTGATAGAGCAGGTGAATAAGTTCAATGAAGGATTCTTCAACGACGGAACGCCGATAAAGAATCCTGGCGGAAAGTTCGGATTCGGTGTGGCGTGCTATCCCGAGAAACACGAAGAAGCACCCAACATCGAGATGGATATGGAGTATCTCAAGCTGAAACAAGACCTCGGAGCCGACTATGCGGTGACGCAGCTGTTCTACGACAACCAGAAGTACTTCGACTTTGTGAAGCGTGCCCGCGAAATGGGTATAACGATGCCAATCATTCCTGGACTGAAGCCGTTTGCCAAGTTGTCGCAGCTTACGGTAGTGCCCAAGACGTTCCATTGCGACCTCCCGCAGGAGTTGGCGCAGGAAGTGCTCAAGTGCAAGACTGACGACGACGCCCGACAGTTGGGCATTGAGTGGACCACCGAGCAGTGTCGACAGCTCTATGCTGCCGGAGTTCACAACATTCACTTCTATACCGTGTCGGCTGTCGACTCGGTTAGGGAGGTGGCAAAGAGGTTGCTGTAAGAGTGAAGAATTAGGAATGAGGAATTAGGAGTTGGTTGCCTTCGGCAATTAGGAATGAGGAATTGGGAATTAGGAGTTGGTTGCTTTAAACAATTAAAAAATCAGGAGATAGGATAAACTTCCCAGTTCGTAACTCCAAATTCCAAACTCGTAATTCGTAATTCCAAACTCCAAACTCATAATTCCAAACTCCTAACTCGTAATTCGTAATTCCCAACTCGTAACTCATAATTGCGGCTTGCCGCAACAAACTCGTAATTCATAACTCGTAATTCAACAATATGCAGTTTGACGAAGTGATAGGCCAGGAAGGGGCCAAAAGGCAGTTGCGCCAGCTCATTGACGAGGGGCGCGTGCCACATGCAATGCTGTTCTGCGGTCCGACGGGCTGCGGCAAGATGGCGCTTGCCATGGCTTTCGCCTCGGAACTGCTTGGTCATAGCCGACTGCTGAACCAATGGACTCACCCAGACCTTGTGTTCAGCTATCCCACCATAAAGAAGCCCAGCATGGGGTCGGAACATCAGCCCACGAGCGACGACTATGCCAGTCAGTGGCGCGAGATGATAATGCGCGGACCGTATTTCACGCTCGAACAATGGATGGCGCAGATGGATGCCGAGAACCAGCAGGCTGTAATCACGGGTGCTGAGAGCGACGCCTTGTCGCGCAAGCTGAGTCTGAAGTCGAGTCAGGGCGGATATAAGGTGTGCATAGTCTGGTTGCCCGAACGCATGAACCAGACGAGTGCCAACAAACTGCTCAAGCTGCTTGAGGAACCACCTACGCAAACAGTGTTCATACTTGTGAGCGAAGATCCGGGCCGATTGCTCGAAACCATACGCAGCCGAACGCAACGGTTCGACTTCAAGCGCATTGCCGACGACGACATAGAGCAGGCACTTGTGGCACGATGTGGAATCGAAGCGGACCTCGCCCATCGCATTGCACGCATAGCAGGAGGTTCGTGGACAGAAGCCACAGGAGCGTTGCAGGCAGGCAATGAGAATAACATGTTTTTCGACCTGTTTACGATGCTCATGCGACTGGCATACGCCAAGCGCGTCAAGGAACTCAAGAAATGGAGTGAAAGTATTGCTGCCTTCGGTCGTGAGAAACAAAAGCGACTGCTTGTGTACTTCAGCCGTATGATACGCGAGAACTTCATGTACAACTTCCACGACCCGCGACTCACCTATATGACTGTCAATGAAGAACAGTTTGCGTCGCGCTTCGCACCGTTCATCAACGAGCGCAACATCATCGAGTTTAGCGAGATGTTCGAACGTGCACTGCGCGACATAACACAGAACGCCAATTCAAAGATTGTGTTTTTCGACATAGCTCTACAATCAATAATATATATAACACGCAAATAGATGAAAGAATTCAAGGACATGCAATTCCATATATCCCGCGACACCGACCGCGGGCTCAGCCACTGCGCTTGCGGTAGGCAGGACAGACAGCTCAACACCTACGACTGGTTGTATGACGTGCCTGGCAACGAGGAGGATACAGACCTCGTTGAGGTGCAGTTCAAGAACACACGTAAGGGTTACTATCACAATGTCAATCACCTTGACCTTCAAAAAGGAGATACCGTGGCTGTTGAGGCAAACCCTGGACACGACATCGGTGTTGTGACGCTGACCGGACGCCTTGTAAAGCTGCAGGTGAAGAAAGCCAATCTGAAGTCGCCTGATGAGATAAAGCGCGTATACCGTATAGCCAAGCCTACTGATATGGACAAGTATTATGAAGCAAAGAGCCGCGAACATGGCACCATGATACAGAGTCGTCAGATAGCCAAGGACCTCGGACTACAGATGAAGATAGGTGACGTGGAGTATCAAGGCGATGGCAACAAGGCCATATTCTACTACATTGCTGACGAGCGCGTTGACTTCAGACAGCTCATCAAGGTTCTGGCTGACACTTTCCACGTGCGTATTGAGATGAAACAGATTGGTGCTCGACAGGAGGCTGGACGCATTGGCGGTACCGGACCGTGTGGTCGTGAGCTGTGCTGTGCTACATGGATGAAGAACTTTGTGAGCGTCAGCACCAATGCGGCACGCATCCAGGACATCTCGCTTAATCCGCAGAAGCTTGCCGGAATGTGCGCTAAGCTGAAGTGCTGTCTCAACTATGAGGTTGATGACTATGTTGAGGCTGGACGCAAGATGCCGGCTCGCGATGTCGTATTGCAGACCGACGACAGCGACTGGTATTTGTTCAAGACAGACATTCTGGCTGGGCTTGTAACGTATTCGACAGACAAGTCGATAGCTGCCAACCTTATCACCATCACGGCGGAGCGTGCGCGTGCTGTCATTGAGATGAACCGTCGTGGCGAAAAACCTGAGGTGCTCGACGAGGGAGATGCAGTGAGCACATCCGACCGTCCTGCCGACCTTTTGGCGGATGCCGACATCAGCCGTTTTGATAAGGCGAAGAAAAAGAAGAAGGCAAAGAATCGTCCGAATCGTCAGCAGCAGCCTTCCAATAATCAGCAGCGTGAGCCAAAGCAGCCGAAGCAGCGCGAACAGCGACAGCCAAAGCCGGCTCCTGCCGATAAGCAGCAACAGCCAAGACCACAGGCACAGCAGCATCATAAGCCGCAGGGACAGCAGCCCAGGCCGCAGGGTCAGCAGCAAAAACAGCAGGCTAATCAGCAGGGTCAGCAGCAACCTAAGCCGCAGCAGCAACCTGCAAAACCACAGGCACAGCAGCCAAAGCAGCAGCCTCAGGCTAATGCTGATGTACAGTAATAAAATAGGATGAGGGTGTGTTTTTATGGCACACCCTCATTCCGTTAATAGTTATTGCTTAATAAAGCTAATATAAAAAAAGATACTTGGAAGGAAAAATGAAGAATAGCAAATGTTTTGCATTGTTGGTCGCGATGTCGCTGCTGATTTTATCGGCATGCAATAGTCGGCTCGTGTACGACCGCTACGCATCAACGCCAATATCAGGGTGGGAGAAAAATGATACGCTGTCGTTCGACATACGTCCTGTTGACGGTACGGACACATACGATATGTGGCTTGGACTGCGAACCAGCGAAGCCTATCCGTTCACAGCCATAACACTAATAGTTGAGCAGCATATCTATCCTCGGGACACTATTATCAATGACACGGTGAACTGTAAGATTACCGACCGACATGGCAATGCATCGGGCTCTGGCGTCAATTTCCACCAATACCGTTTCCCCGTAGCCGCACTGCAATTGCAGGAAGGCGACTCAATACATATACGTGTACGTCACGACATGAAGCGTGAGATATTGCCAGGTATAAGCGACGTAGGCATATCGCTACATCGCAAGTAGGGTAGGAACTACTCGAAGTAGAAGCTCAGCACAATCATCTTGGTGCTTGCCTTGCTTACAGCCTGTGCATACTTGAGCATGTTCTTGTCGCGCAATTCGTCGGCATGTTTGGTGTCGAGCGAATTGCCAAGTGCGTAGACGAATTTCAGCTCGGGGCGCAGTTTGAAGAAAGGTAGGTAGAAATCGCATCCTACGCCGGCTTCTACTGCCATGGTGTAGCGTTTCAGACGCAGGTTGTCACTGCGCTTGGTGTTGAGGTTGAGCATCGGAGCCAGTCCTGCCATAAGGTATGGACGATGGTTGTTGAAGCGAGGTGCGGCGAAAATCATGTCGGCTGAGCAAGATATGTAAGCCGACTTGATGTCCTGGCGCGACTCCTCGGCACGTCCGTCGGCATCCAACTTGTTAAGGTCGTGGAATACGATATGGCGCGAGCCGAAATACATCATCGGTGCCACGCGCACTTGGAAATGCTCCGTAAGGCGTGCCTCGCCGAGTACTCCGACATTGATGCCAGGATCCCAACGGCTTTGGTCGACGGTGACAAGTGCCTGATGCTCTTGTCCGTCTTCGCCAATATAAGTCTGCGGACCGACGTTGGTCAGCTCCATATCCTGCAAGTGTGTGCCTACTACGACACCGAAGTGAAACGGACGCAAGTCGGTATACGGGCGGTTCTGTACCGTACGTTGCTGTGCGTGAGCCATGCCGCCTAACATAGATGGCATGGCCGCTAAAAATATCAGTATAGCTGCGAGTCTCATAATAATATATAACGACATTAACCCAATGTTATTGCTTTGGCTTACCACCAAAAAAATGCAATACGGATATAGCAAAATGGAGTGGAATGTGTAAATAAGTTAAAATCACTACCCATTTGTAGGTATTTCGAAGAAAAACGCTATCTTTGCATCATCTAATTTTAGGTAGTATAACATTAATAACATTTAAATAGAATTTAATTATGGCTTATGTAATTGGCGACGACTGCATCGCATGCGGTACATGTATTGGTGAGTGCCCGGTAGAGGCTATCTCTGAAGGCGAAAAGTATTCAATCAACCCTGATCTCTGCACAGAGTGTGGTACATGCGCTAGCGTATGTCCTCAGGAGGCTATCAGCCTCGGCGAGTAAGGATTTACTACAGAAATATTAAAGGCGGCAAATTGCAGCACATTGTGCTCGTAGTTTGCCGCCTTTTCGTGTTCTGTTGGGTACAGATGTTGCTAAAGTATTGTTTTTCTGTTAAATAAATGTAAATAAGCGGGCTGCTTAAAAGCATGATTTCTTTATATAATAAAAAATGAGTAATTTTGCGGACCGATTATTTGGGGATACACTTAGAGTCCCCTGCATGAGGGTGTTAATAGCGCTCGTTATAGAAAAGGCCAAACGGCGTGGTTAGTGAATCGCTCGTGCAACAAAAATAAAACGTTTTTTAGTAGTAATTTTTAAATTAAACAATGAACACTTTAAGTTACAAGACTATTTCCGTAAACAAGGAAACAGCTAAGAAGGAGTGGGTGGTAATCGATGCCACAGACCAGGTAGTAGGTCGTCTCTGCTCTAAAGTAGCAAAGCTCATCCGCGGAAAGTACAAGCCGTCATTCACTCCCCACGTGGACTGTGGTGACAACGTTATCATCATCAACGCAGCCAAGGCTGTTTTCACTGGCAAGAAGGAAACAGACAAGGTTTACACACGTTATACTGGCTATCCTGGTGGACAGCGCTTCAACACTCCGGCAGAGCTCCGCAAGCGTCCTGACGGAATGGACAAGATTATCCGTCACGCTGTGAAGGGTATGCTCCCCAAGGGTCCTCTCGGCCGTCACCTGCTTGACAATCTCTACATCTACGATGGTACAGAGCACAAGCACGAGGCTCAGCAGCCTAAGGCAATTGATATTAACCAGTATAAATAAAGAATAGAAGATGGAAATGATAAATGCAATTGGTCGCCGTAAGAGTGCCGTAGCTCGTGTTTATCTCACAGAGGGCACCGGTAAGATCACAATCAACAAGGAAGAACTCGCAAAGTATTTCCCATCAGCAATTCTGCAGTATGTGGTTAAGCAGCCGCTGCTCCTGCTCGGTGTGGAAGAGAAATATGATATCAAGTGCAACCTCGACGGTGGCGGTTTCACCGGTCAGAGCCAGGCTCTTCGCCTCGCTATCGCCCGCGCACTTGTAAAGGTTGACGCTGAGGACAAGAAGACTCTTAAGGGTCAGGGCTTCCTCACTCGCGATTCACGTGAGGTTGAGCGTAAGAAGCCGGGTCAGCCGAAGGCTCGCCGTCGCTTCCAGTTCAGCAAGCGTTAAAATATGGAGAACGGCTGGGACACCTTATTTATATATATATGTGTGGCTTAGCATATCTCCAAAGTTTAGCATCCAAACCCGCAAGACCGAAAGAGTGAGTTAGGAATTACGAATTAGGAATTACGAATTAGGAGTTGTGAGTTAGAATTATAATTCAAAATTCAAAATTCAAAATCGGCGAAGCCGACCAATTCAAAACTCAAAATTCAGAACTCAAAACTCGACATTCGTTACTCGTGGGCTGGTTCAATTTAACTCAAAGGAAAGTAAACAAATTAACAAGAACAAAGAAATGTCAAGAACTAATTTTGACCAGTTGTTAGAGGCAGGCTGTCACTTTGGCCA
>URQS01000006.1 GCA_900550035.1 uncultured Prevotella sp.
ATTTTAGCCATTTTGCGGTAGAAGCAGGTTCCTTTACAAACTCGTGTGTTTTTTCACGAGTCATCCGTGCAAAAATAATATTGGGAAGCAAAGGCTCTTGCACGAGCCTCCGTTTCCCATTTATCTCTTTGACAACATAATGCATTGGCAAATATGTCTCAACATTTGCAGTTTGAAAGACCCCAAGGGCTTTCTCTGTTCTTCCATAAGTTGCACGCAATACGAACCATTGCTTCTTTTCTTTATGGACACAATCCGAGGACACCCCTGTATTGGAGTTCTCTGTCTGATGACTTTGAACTTCGGGGGAGGTGCAGAAAGTAAGTCCTGCACAGGAGGAATTTTTACCGCCTCGTCGGATGTCTGCATTAGGCAATGCGTCCATATAGTTTTATGTTCTATTCTGTAGAACAAGCAAATTCAAGATTATTAATCTACCACTATTGCTTCACCGTACGGAACCTCTTCACAATACCTATCATGAGCGAATGGGTGTAGATGTGGGTCTTGAGATTGTTCACGTGCGACTGCTCAATGGTTCCCAGGTAGCCGATGCGCCATGTAGTGCGGGCCAGACGGAAGTCGAGGGTGAGCATCTGGCGCAACGACGGGGTTGAGCCGATGGTCGTTGGCACGCAGTTATGGTCGTAGTTGCCACGGTTGAATATCTCGTAATACGACTGTCCGTAGTTGGGCGAAAACATCAGTCCGAACAACGGTGCCGAGGCTTCGTAGTGCAACACCACCGGATAACGTGCTGCGTCGCTCGGTCGGAAGGCAATGCCACGCTTGCTGCTTGGGCGTCCTATGGGATAGTCGAAGCCTACGGTAGGCTCTATGTGCAGCGACAGGCGCGCATTGGCAGGGTTGTTTCCGTTGCGAGTGTTGTATATCATACCGATGTTGGCGGCTGCCGTTCCACCGGCAATGAGTTGCAACGGATGGCTCCACAGGCTTACGTTCCACTTGCGCAGAAGCGAGTAGCGAAACGTATAGCCTCCCGCCATCTCACCGCCATTGCCTGAGCGGTTGTCTGCATAGGCTACGTTGCCCTCGTGCTGGAACTGATTGATCCACACGGTGGAGTCCTTCTCGCGACGAGTGTGCGAGAGGAAGCGTATGTCAACGCCACGATACTTCTCGGGCGAGAGATAGGTGTCGAGCATATTGGTTGCTCCCACGCCTATCATCATGGCATTGGTCTTGAGTGTTGGACGCTCTCTGCGCACTGCTTGAGCCTCATCCTGAGCTGAACAGCACTCCGTTTTAGCCGAACAGCACTCGGTTTGGGCAGAAGCCGAAAGAGCACCATTGCCAATCAGCGCGATGCCTATGAGTATATACTTAAAGATCTGCATTCTCAGTAAATATGTTGAGTTGTCCGGTCATTTCGTCTATCACCTGCTGCTGGCTCTTGCCAGCATCGGGGTCGAGGTTTTCGGGTTCTTCATCGGCAGCGTCGTCAGCCTCTTCGGTCTCCGGTTCGGGGAATCGTGTAGGCTCCAGTTCCTTCACCGCAGCCACATCGAGCGTAGTCACACGTTTGCCCTTCGCCTTGAATCCCTTGACAGCGATAAACTCTTCGGCATCGATTTCGAGTGGCGGACGTTGCATGGTCGAGCCGTCAGGAGCCGTCGTCGGAGCATAGTCAATCTCGAAACGCGGATAAGCGGTATCGGTAAGCAGCACAAGTCGGCTATCGGGATTCTCACCAAGATAGTTTTGCTGACGCTTGGTTGCCTCCATACGGAATCGCTTCAAGTACAGATTGTTGTCGTTGTCGGCATCGTACAGCACGGCTGTCCACACCTTGTCGGGATTCCACTTCTCGATTATCTTGATGTTCGACTCGTAATGGTTGTTGGCGTCGAATGTAGAAATATAGAAGTTGCAATCGTCGAGCACTACGAGTATTGAGTCGTCGTCGTAGAACTCACCGAGCAGTCGGCCGTGCTCGTCGTAGTTGAGTCGGTTGACATCGGGGTCGTACCACACCTTGCGACCGCCCAGGGTAGAGTGTCCATGACTCTTCAAACCGATGCGGTGGATGGGGTTGCGCGTCACGAGGTTGCCCTTCGATGTGCGTCCCTTGATGCCAATTTCCGAGAAGTCCTTGTCGATGAATATTCTCTTCAGCTTCGGGTTGGCTTCGAGCGTAACCTTGATTGTCTCCGCCTCGCCATTCGGATTGGCTGTAAAGTAGAGGACACGCGAGCCCGGAGTGCCCTGCGTGAGGTCGTAGTCCTTGCCCACTGTCATTGTAGGAACGAAGAAACGCTTGATGTAAGCTGGTCCGTTCTTGCCGTCGCGGTATACTACATTATATATAGTACGCTTGTCGTTGCGCTTGAAAACTTGTACATGCAGTATGTTCTTGCCCACAAATATCTTGTCGGCAGCACGCACCATCTTGTACTTTCCGTCCTTGAAGAACACTATTATGTCGTCGATATCGGAGCAGTTGCACACAAACTCGTCCTTCTTCAGTCCGGTTCCGATGAATCCTTCCTGTCGGTTGATGTAGAGTTTCTGATTAGCCTCTACCACCTTCGAAGCCTCAATGGTGTCGAAGCTGCGTATCTCGGTGCGGCGCGGATGGTCCTTGCCATATTTGTCGCGGATATATTCAAACCAGTGTATGGTTACCTCGGTCATGTGGGCGAGGTCGTACTCGATGTCAGCCAGCTCAGCCTTGATGCGTGCAATGAGTTCGTCGGCTTTGTCCTTGTTGTACTTCAGTATGCGCTGCATCTTGATTTCGAGCAGTCGCAGAATGTCGTCGCGTGTGATTTCGCGGTGGAACGTGTATTCCACCATCTCCTGCTCCACAATGCCTTCAGCCGAAGTCTTGCTGGCAGGCACACGGAATATCTGATTTTTGAAGGGTTCGAGTTTCGAGTCGATGAACGCTACAACCTCGTCTTGCGACTTCGCCTGCTCGAATTTCTTCTCCTTGTATATGCGCTCCTCAATGAAAATGCGCTCCAACGACGAGAAGAACAGCTGCTCCTCAAGTTCCGCCTTGCGTATGAGGAGTTCCTTGCGCAGCAGACCCATTGTGGTGTCGGTGCTATGGCGCAGCACGTCGCTGACGGTAAGGAAGCACGGCTTGTTGTCCTCGATTACACAACAGTTGGGCGAGATGTTTATCTCGCAGTCGGAGAATGCGTACAGCGCGTCGATAGTCTTGTCGCTCGACACGCCAGGAGCAAGATGCACCTGTATCTCAACTTCGGCTGCCGTGTTGTCGTCTACCTTCTTTGCCTTGATCTTTCCCTTGTCAATAGCCTTGAGTATCGAGTCGATGAGCGTTGTGGTAGTCTTCGAGTAGGGTATCTCGCGTATGACGATGGTCTTCTGGTCGAGCTTCTCTATCTTGGCGCGCACCTTTATCATGCCTCCACGCTGACCGTCGTTGTACTTAGCCACGTCAACCGATCCGCCTGTAGGGAAGTCGGGATACAATTGAAACTCCTCGCCACGCAAGTAGTGAATGGCTGCATCGCATATCTCTACGAGGTTGTGGGGCATTATCTTCGAACTCAGTCCTACGGCAATGCCCTCAGCTCCCTGTGCCAAAAGCAGCGGAAACTTGGCTGGCAGCGTTATCGGTTCCTTATTGCGTCCGTCGTACGAGAGCTGCCATTCGGTGGTCTTCGGATTGAACACCACGTCGAGAGCAAACTTCGAGAGGCGTGCCTCGATGTATCGTGGAGCCGCAGCACGGTCGCCGGTGAGTATGTTTCCCCAGTTACCCTGGCAGTCTACGAGCAGATCCTTTTGTCCCATCTGCACCAGAGCGTCGCCTATCGAGGCGTCGCCATGCGGATGGAACTGCATGGTATGGCCCACAATGTTTGCCACCTTGTTGAATCGGCCGTCGTCCATACGCTTCATCGAGTGGAGTATGCGTCGCTGCACGGGTTTCAGTCCATCCTCAATATGAGGCACGGCACGCTCAAGTATGACGTACGAGGCATAGTCGAGAAACCAGTTCTGATACATGCCGCTCAGATGATGAACAGCCGATGCGTCAAAACGGTTCACCGGCTTGTAATCGGAATGTTTGGTTGGAGCCGATGTCTCTGCCGCAGCATCGTCGTCGACAGCCTCAGTGTCTGCACTTTTTGTGGTGTCGTCGTTCGATTCTACGTTGTCCATCTTCATTTCTTCATTATCTCTTATCTCGTCGTCCATATATTGCCGTGTGGGTTTATAATTTTTAAGTTGGGAATAAATTCAGTTGACTCGCAAAAGTACGAAAAAAAAGTGGAAAATCAAAATATAATGTGTACGTAACTACTGACGTAGCATTTTTTTCACATTCTCATATACCTTGTTTTGGCATATAATTTATAACTTTGCACATTGTGAACGTTAACAACATCAACAAGAATATGGAATCCAAACATCACTACACTGGTCTCACCGCGGCGCAAGTGGCAGAAAGCCGAGCTAAGTATGGCGAGAACGTGCTCACTCCGCCCGCTAAGGAACCGCTGTGGCGGCAGTTTCTCGACAAGTTCCGCGACCCGCTCATCATCATACTGCTCATTGCCGGCGTGCTCTCGATTCTTATCTCGTGCTACGAGTACTTCTGTATGGACGACGGTATGACGGTCTTCTTCGAGCCTGTAGGCATATTCGTTGCAATTATGCTGGCCACGGGCCTTGCGTTCTACTTCGAATATCAGGCCGACAAGGAGTTTGCCATACTCAATAAGGTCAACGACGACGAACCGGTGGAGGTGATACGCGACGCTAACACTACACAGATACCGCGACGCGATGTTGTTGTGGGCGACATAGTGCTGATAAACACTGGCGAGGAGATTCCTGCCGACGGCGAACTGATTGAAGCCACACTGCTGCATGTCGACGAATCAACGCTGACAGGCGAGCCTATATGTACCAAGACTACCATAGAGAGCGAGTTTGATGCCGACGCCACATTCCCATCAAACCACGTAATGAAAGGCACCAAGGTGATGGAGGGACACGGCATAATGCGCGTGCTTGCCATTGGCGACCATACCGAGCAGGGCAAAGTGTTTGATGCCGTACAGATAGACAACTCCGTGAAGACACCGCTCGACGAACAACTCGACGGGCTGGGCCGACTCGTGGCTAAACTGAGCTACTGCGTAGGCGCTGGCATCATCATTGGCCGTATTCTGATGTATTTTCTTTCACCCTCTTACGAGCAGTTCGAATGGCTGCCGTTCATCGCCTATATGCTCAAGACGCTCATGATAGCCGTCACACTGGTTGTGGTTTCGGTGCCCGAGGGTCTGCCTATGGCGGTGACACTGAGCCTGGCGTACAGTATGCGACGCATGCTCAAAACCAACAACCTCGTACGCAAAATGCACGCTTGCGAGACGATGGGTGCCACAACAGTGATATGCACCGACAAGACGGGCACACTGACGCAGAACCAGATGCGTGTGGACAGCCTGCAGCTGTACGGACTCGACGAGCACAGCTCGGCTGTGAGCGAGGCTATGGCGCTCAACTCTACAGCACAACTCGACTTCACCGACCCCAACCACCCTACCGTACTCGGCAATCCAACAGAGGGCGCACTGCTGCTATGGCTCAACCAGCACGGTGTGGACTACCGTGAGCTGCGCGACTGTTCAAACATTGTCGACCAACTGCCGTTCAGCACCGAGCGCAAGTATATGGCAACTGTGGTAGACTCGGCGCTGATGCCAGGCCGACGTATTCTGTACGTCAAGGGCGCGCCCGAAATCGTGTTCGGCATGTGCCGCACTATGGGCGAAGGCGCTACACGCGAACGTGTGGAGAAACAGCTGCTCGACTATCAGAACCACGCCATGCGCACACTGGGCTTTGCATTCCAGATACTCGAAGACGGCGACACCGCCATCAGCAACGGACACGTCACTGCCAACCGACTGCACTTCATAGGCATCACAGCTATTGCCGACCCCGTGCGCAGCGATGTGCCGGCTGCCATCAAGGAGTGCATAGATGCCGGTATTAGCATCAAAATTGTTACGGGCGACACACCTGGTACGGCTCGCGAGATAGGCAGACAGGTGGGATTGTGGACCGACAAGGATACAGACCACAACATCATAACCGGACCTGAGTTTGCCGCACTGAGCGACAACCAGCTGCTCGACCGCGTGCTCGACCTCAAGATTATAGCACGCGCACGACCTATGGACAAGAAGCGACTGGTAGAAGCTCTGCAAAAGCTAAATCAAGTGGTAGCCGTGACGGGCGACGGAACCAACGACGCCCCTGCCCTACGGGCTGCACAAGTGGGACTGTCGATGGGCGACGGAACATCGGTGGCTAAGGAGGCATCCGACATCACCATCATCAACAACTCGTTCTCGTCAATAGGCAAGGCTGTGATGTGGGGACGCTCGCTGTATCAGAACATACAGCGATTCCTGCTGTTCCAGCTCACCGTCAACGTAACGGCGTGCCTCATAGTGCTCATCGGAGCCTTCATGGGTACCGAGTCGCCACTCACCGTGACGCAGATGCTATGGATAAATCTGATTATGGACACTTTCGCAGCCATGGCGCTGGCATCGCTGCCACCATCGGAGAGCGTAATGCACGACCGTCCACGCAACCGCCACGCATTCATACTCACACGACCCATGTACGGCGAAATATTGGGCGTAGGCGGACTATTCTTCGTGTTGCTGTTCTTCTTCCTGCTGGTGTTCAAACATGCCGACATAAGCAGCCTCAGCGATATGCTTACGCTCAACTATCTGCAGATATTCGCAGGATTGGGCACTCTGGCATTCTGGACCGAGGGACACCTCACAGCCTACGAACTGACACTGCTGTTCACCATATTCGTCATGACCCACTTCTTCTACCTGTTCAACGCACGCGCCTTCGAAACCGGACGCTCAGCGCTGCACTTTGGCGGATGCAAGGGATTGCTGACAATCGTGGCGATAATTTTCGTAGGACAGGTGCTGATGGTGGAGACTCCGATACTGCAGAACTTCTTCAACGTGGTGAGCCTGTCGCTGCAGGACTGGATAGCGATAATCATAGGTTCGAGCCTCGTGCTGTGGGTGCGCGAGGCTTGGCACCTTGCAACTGCAAGACAACTCAAATGAATCTTTAATATTATATTTTAAATTATGACAAAACATTTACGCACAATGACCGTAGCAATGCTGTTGACAGCATGCTCTATCGTAAGCAATGCCACAGAGGCAAACACGTCCAATCAGGTAACTAACGCTTCAGAACAGAATGTAATCAATGCAGATGACAACAAAACTGAGAAGTGTGTAGAATTTGTAGCTGGTACGGACAAAGGCTCAACAGGAACTCTTGGAGGTGGTTTTGTTTCAGACGAAATCAGCAAGGACGGTGTAAAGGTACATTGTAGCCGTGCATCATTCGCCAACAACCCTTATCGTTTCAACGGCAAGAGCGAAACAACCATTTCAACAGAGACTGGCAACATCGTGAAGATAGAAATAGTTGGTGACGGACTGACAAAGCTCGTAGAGAATGGCGAGGGCGAATACAACATCACCAACGATCTCATCGTATGGACAGGCTCTGCTAAGAGCGTTTCGTTCAAGAACAACAAAACTCTTGCCGACTACGCGTCAGCTACCAACATCCGTGTATACGTAGAATTGCCAGGTACAACTACAGGTATCGGTTCTGTCAACGTCGACAAACACAACAACGCCAACAACGCTGTATACAATCTCCAAGGTCAGCGCGTCGACGGCAAGTCGCTGCCTAAGGGCATCTACATCAAGAACGGCAAGAAGTTCATGGTGAAGTAAACAACATAGAACATCAACCTATAATGCTCATGACGAGCATAAATACGAAAAAGGCTGTTTCGGTATTGTCCGAAACAGCCTCTTCTTATTTTAAAATTATTATTTTCCCATTTAATTAGCCCGACCTCATTGCGTTTTGACTTGCGCTCCGTCTTGCCTCAGTGGGAGGACAAACGATCATTTACCGTTGCCTTCTCCCCACATTCCTATTGCAGCACTGGCTGCGAATAGGGTCATCATCATTGTCATCAACATAACCTTTTTACCTTTAAAACCATTAAACCTATTAACTTCCAATACCTTTTATAAATCTACCTATTGACTTCTCTTTACCTATTGTCTTTGTTATCCCTTCTATGCAATCTTCTGCTTTACCTTTGACTCTACCTATCTGCTTTGTTATCCTTCTGTGCAATCTTCTGTCTTTACCTTTGCTAATACTCAAGAGTCAGTGTTGTTATCTGAATCAATCACTTTTTTACCTTTCTCTAGTCATCCTAATCTTTATTACCTTCTTCTTAAAGTCATCCTTTTCTTAATACCTTATCTAATACCTTTTCAAGTCATCCTAATCTTCTACCTTCTCTATTGAAGAAATTCCTGATAGTATATTTACCTTAAATCTCTCAAATTTTCAATACCTTCATATAGTGTTGTCTTTCGAGGTTGCCTCACGGTTCCCTTGTTTTGACGATGCAAAGTTACGATTGTTTACGTACACAACCAAGAGTTTACACATAAAAAATACATCTGAGAGTAAGATTTTTGATGTATGTCAAAAGAAATGTGCACGCACACAATAATTTCACAGTACAATATTTGCATTTTCTGTCGCTGATGAATGTGAGTTGAGCGAGCAAGACCATCATTGGGTCGAAATTAGCGAGTTTTGAGCGTGCAATATATATATTACTAATATACAGAGTTTTACAGCGACTGCGACAGAGAATGTGCAATGACGGAGTGCATAAAAACAGTCCATTTCAGTGTAAAACGAGTACTATTGCAATGCAACGGTGGTCGTTTTGCACTCCAAATGGAGTACATTTGACTTGCAACTGTAGTACATTTGCAATGTAAAAGGGGTACAAATGAAGAAAAACATGGTGTAGCCGCCAGTGCGAACCCATAAAAACAGCTACCGGAATCTCTAGAATCGATTTTTGATTTGTAACAGTTTTTTACTGCTTGGATTATATTTGCATAGGGTACAAAAAAACAAGAACAACATTGCCTACTCAATGCGAGTGAAGCAATGTTGTTCTTGTCATTATTTATAATGTCTGATTGCCAAGGCTACGACGCTTACGTCATATGCCTACTAATCTAATTATTCGTAAATCCAGCGACCGGTAGACTCAGCAGACTGAGCATCGGCTACACGCGAGATAGACAATGGAACGTCGTTGGCCCGATAGTAAGCCACGAGTGTTACGTCGAATATGAGTGTAGAGTAGGCTGCGCCCGGTGTGGCAGACGAGCCGTAAGCCAACTGCTGCGGAATGATTACCTGCCAACGATCGCCAATGTGCATATACTGCAGAGCGGTGCCAAATCCAGTAACTACACCTTTCACGGCAAACTTCACAGGCATCATTGTGGTGAGGTCGTAATCGCCCGTCCACGACTGGTCGAACACTTTACCGTTGGGATAGCTTGGTGAAGGCAGCAGACGTCCGCTGTAGTGCACCTTGACAGAGTCGGTATACAATGGGCATCCAGAGCCGGTTCCGGCATTGAGCACGTTCACAACGATGTGGTCGTAAGAGTGGGTTGCCACCTTATCCTCAATGTTGTATGCGCGCAATACCTTGCAGCTTGCATCGCCGGCATCTGCCTTCTTCTTAGCCTCGGCATAAGTCTTGTCGAAGTAAGAAGCATTGACGTTCTGCCAATCGGCAAACTCCTCAACATCGTCCGACGTCTCGCTGCACGAGGCGAGTCCTGCAATGAGAACCGCCACGAGAGCTGAGATTGCGAAAATATTAAATTTCTTCATTCTTTATATTACTGTAATTTCTTGAGGAGGCTGGTGATGCTCACCTTGTCCTCGATGATGCTCTGAAGCTGATCGATGCTTACACGCTCCTGCTCCATTGTGTCGCGGAAACGCAGAGTTACGGTGTTGTCCTTCAGAGTGTCGTAGTCGACAGTCACGCAGTAAGGAGTTCCGACTGCATCCTGGCGACGATAGCGCTTGCCGATAGTGTCCTTCTCATCGTAATGAGTGTTGAAGTGGAACTTGAGGTTGTTGACAATCTCGCGTGCCTTTTCAGGCAGACCGTCCTTCTTTACGAGCGGCAGCACAGCCAGCTTGGTAGGAGCGAGTGCCGGCGGCAGAAGCAATACGACGCGTGTCTCGCCGTTTTCGAGCTTCTCCTCACGATAAGAGTGGCACATGATGCTGAGGAACATACGGTCAACACCGATTGATGTCTCGATAACATACGGAGTGTACGACTCCTTGGTCATCGGGTCGAAGTACTTGATTGAGCGACCAGAGAACTTCTCGTGCTGTGAGAGGTCGAAGTTTGTACGGCTGTGGATGCCCTCAACCTCCTTGAATCCGAACGGCATGCGGAACTCGATGTCGGTAGCGGCGTTGGCGTAGTGGGCAAGTTTCTCGTGATCGTGGAAGCGGTAGTTCTCTGCGCCGAAGCCGAGAGTCTGGTGCCACTTCATACGGGTCTCCTTCCACTTCTGGAAGTATTCGAGTTCGGTGCCTGGCTGTACGAAGAACTGCATCTCCATCTGCTCAAACTCGCGCATACGGAATATGAACTGACGTGCAACAATCTCGTTACGGAAAGCCTTACCGATCTGTGCGATACCGAAAGGAATCTTCATACGGCCTGTCTTCTGAACGTTAAGGTAGTTGACAAAGATGCCCTGTGCTGTCTCGGGACGCAGATATACCTTCATTGCGCCTTCAGAAGTAGAACCCATTTCGGTAGAGAACATGAGGTTGAACTGGCGTACGTCGGTCCAGTTCTTTGTGCCGCTGATGGGGTCAACGATTTCCTCGTCCTCGATGATCTGCTTCAGTTCGGCAAGATCCGGACCCTGCATAGCCACAGTGTAGCGCTCGTGCAGAGCGTCGCGCTTCTGCTGGTGCTCGATAACGCGTGCGTTGGTGGCACGGAACTGAGCCTCGTCGAACGAGTCGCCGAAACGCTTGCGGGCCTTGGCTATCTCCTTCTCAATCTTCTCATCATACTTGGCTATCTGGTCCTCGATGAGAACGTCGGCACGGTAGCGCTTCTTTGAGTCGCGGTTGTCGATGAGGGGGTCGTTGAAAGCGTCAACGTGTCCGCTGGCCTTCCATATAGTAGGATGCATGAATATGGCTGAGTCGATGCCCACGATGTTCTCGTGCAGGAGCACCATGCTCTGCCACCAGTACTGCTTGATGTTGTTCTTCAGCTCAACGCCGTTCTGTCCGTAGTCGTATACTGCGCCCAGTCCGTCATAGATTTCGCTACTTGGGAATACAAAACCGTACTCCTTGCAATGACTCACAATTTTCTTGAAAACGTCTTCTTGTGCCATTTTTTCTGTATTTTGTTATTCTGATATCTGTCTTAAATTTTACTATAGGATGCAAAGTTACGCTTTTTTGATTGATTTTCTTGCCTTTATGGAGTTAAATGTTATGAAAGCACGGCTTTTGCACTCAATGCCTTGACTGGGCATAAAACTCCTCGTATCGTTGCTGCATGCCACGTATAGAGAAATTGGCACGTGCATACTGCTGCGCTCTGTCGGCTATGCGTGTGCGGAAAGCGTCATCGCACAGGCGGCCGAATATGCGGCGATAGTCGTCGGTATCGTTGGCGTGCGCCATAAGGGGCCAGTCGGGAGGCAGCGTATCGCGCAGTCCGGGCGCGTCGTTGGCTATTACTGGCAGACGATTCATGCTTGCCTCCATCGAGAGCATGCTCAGTCCCTCAAACACTGAGGGCATGAACAGATAGTCGAACGACGCCAGGCAGCCTGCCAGTCCGTATATCGGCGGCACGAGTCGGGCGTTGGTGAGCGGACGCGAGTTTTCGTCGCCTGCTATGGTCTGCTCTACAAGAGGGCGTTCCGAACCGTCGCCCGCTATGGTGAAGTAGAATCGCGAGTCGGCAGACAGCATGCGCAGCAGATCGCACAGCACACGCACACCCTTCTGCGGTTCAAGTCGTCCGGCAAAGAGGATGTTAACCTTGCCCGGACACAACTGCGACCACGGTTGCTGCGGCACTTCGCTCACTCCATTGTGTATAATCGGCGGAATGCTGCCGAAGCGTTCGGCATAGGCATCGCGCACCGAATCGGATATGGCTACGTTCGACTGACGCTTCACAAACATACGCTCCACCCAGCGGGCTGTGCGTGGCAGTCCGGTCCACAGTCTTGTGTTGTGTATGGTGCGCACTATGCGTGTGTGGCGAAACAACCACGGCATGAGCCTGACACTAACGTACAGTGCGAGGTCGGGTGTCTCGGTGTGGGTGTGGACGACGTCGGGACGCAGGCGCAGCATAATATAAAGCATGCGCAGGGGGAACAGCAGGGCTGCTATGCGCTCCACAAGGAAGTGCCAACTGATGTCGGGCATCCACGAACGGTGGCACTTCACGCCGGCGGCGCGCAGCTCCGAGATAAACTTGGGGGTGTAGTCTGATCTGCCACGCAGTATCTCAACTACATGATATTCCATGCCTTCTGTGGTCGACGCAGCTATATTGGCAGCCACACGCTCGGCGCCACCAAGATCAAAATGGGTTATTAGATGTAAGATTCGCATTGTTTTTATTGGTATGTTGTCTATACAAGATAGCCTACGATTATTGTTCCGTTCCATGCCCACAGCCATACTGCCATGGCTGCAACAAGCAGTCGCAGCGCTCCAGAGTGGCTACAGCGCAGCAGATAGGCGGCACCTATAGAGAAGATGAATGCCCAGTGGGCGGTCATGATATACACCTCGTTGAGTCCGAATCCGAAGCCCAGGTGCATCGTCATATCAAAAACAAACCACGAGGCGACTACAAGGAAGAAGCGCTCACGGCGTGCCACCCACGCACCCGCTATGAGCAGGAGCACGAGCACAGCCTCAACGACGTAATTAATAAATGAGCGATAGCCCACGAATACGGGGCGCGTCTGCTGTACGTCTTCCATAAGATGGTCGCGATGCAGCTGCAACGACTCGCCCATAAGATTGTGTACCACCGACTGCCAGCGCGATGTTGTCATGTCGCTCCATTCGAGCAGGGGCACCTTCTTGGTCATAGCCTCACCATTTTGACGACGCACAAACTCGTCGTGCTTCTTCAACCGCTCTATACGTGCAGGATCTTTCTTAGCCACATGCGCCTCAATGCGCTTGATGCTACGCTCCTGCGGGGTTATGATAAGGCTCTGCGTAGCCACATAGACGGCTCCAAGTATGAGCGTTGGCACCACGAACGACAGTATGCTGCGCACCGAAAACACGCGTTTTCCGTTGGCTATCCACGCTGCCAGCGCCACCTTGACACCATTGGTGAGCGTGACTCCGGCTGTAAGGAAATACAGAAGTGCCGACTGCCATAGCGGCATACGAGTGCCACGCAGCAAGTGCTTGCCTGTGACGTAGAGCGTAAGCATGAGCAGAGGCAGCGACATAGCGAAATGGTCGGGCACCATCGTTGCCACCATTACGTGAGCCATGCCGTAGAACAGGGCTGTGAGCAGGGTGGCATCCGAACGCTCGCAGCCTACTATCTCGCGCAATATGCGATGCAGAAGTACCGCTCCTGCCACGTCGCACACTATGAGCAGCGCCGCCATGAGGAACGGTGCGAAGTTGAACTCGGTGGGTGGCATGAGCTGATGATTGATCCAATAGAGCGGCAACAGCAGGAGCACGAAGAGCGGATGGCGCAACGAGTTCCAGTGCAGACGCATGCACGAGATGAATATCAGCGAGAATACGTCGTAGCCCGACATGTTCAGGTGGTTGTAGAACACCGACCAGAAGCCCACATGCGCTCCACGTGTAAAGGAGTCGTAATGGGCATATATAAGTAATGCGTTGAGCAGGGTGAACACTATTGCAGCAACGAGTGCCACGGGGCGTTCTTCTTTTCTTATCAACATGGTTGTCAGCGATGAGTATTATGTGTTACTGTTAGTACAGATAGCCTACGATGAGCGTCACGTTCCACGCCCACAGCCACACGGCGAGCAATGCCAGCACGCCCTTCAGCGCAAGCTGGTAGCGGCGGCGACCTACGTTCTTGAGCAGGAATGCCACGGCTATAGGTATGGCGTAAATCCAGTGTGCCGACATGATGTACACCTCGTTGATACCGAATCCCAATCCTATGTGCAGCACCATGTCGAGAGCGAAGTAAGACATGACAAGCCACATGAAGCGCGAGCGGCGTCCTGCCCACACTCCCAGCACAAACAGAAGGGCTATGACGGCCTCAACGGCATAGTTGTACCAGTGGTTGTAGCTTACAATCATGGGTCGCGACTTGAGCACATCGCCCAGCACATGGTCCTGATGGAGCTGTATCGACTCGCCCAGCAGGTTCTCGACTATCGACTCTGAGCGCGACGTCGTGATGTCGGTCCAGCTTATGAACTCGCCATTGGCAATGGGCTTGCCGTTCTTGCGACGACGCACGGGCTTCGGCTTGGCCTTGGCTATGGAGTCGCGCTGCAACGAATCGCGGTGCAACGAGTCCATCTGCTCCAGCGTGAACGACGCTATGCGAATGGAATCCTGGCGGTGACGCTCGGCAGCTTCAGCCTTCTTCTTAGCCTCCTTGGCTGCCTTTGCCTTGGCACGTGCCGCCTTGGCAGCCACATCACGCGGCCATACAATGTGGTCGTAGCTCATGCGCGCCGCTCCCCAGGTGAGGGCTGCGGGCAGAAGAATGGCAAGGAAGAGAAACTTGGGGCGGAATATGCGGAATCCGTTGACAAAAAGATTCGACAGATATATCTTCAGTCCGTTGTTGAGCGATGTTCCGGCGGTGAGGAAGAAGTAGAGTGCCGACTGCCAGATGGTGAGTTTGCGGCGGCGTATCATCAGCTTTCCGCTGACGTAGAGGGCAAGCAGCAACAGCATCATGGATATGATGAAGTGGTCGGGCACCATCGACGAGAGCATCACAAAGGCAAAACCGAAGAAGAAGAAGGTGAGCAGAGTGGAGTCGGTACGGCTCACGCCCACTATCTCACGACAGATGCGATAGAGGAATATGGCTGAGTAGAAAGCCGAAAACATCTGTATGGCAGCAACAATAAATATGGCACAATTGATGCCCGTAGCCCATATCAATGCCTGATTGATAAGATATGGTACGTACATATAGAACGCCAATAGCGGATGACGATAGACATTATAGCCTGCCGTCCAATCGCTCACCACCGAATAGGTGATGGGGTCGAAGCCCGAAATGTGGAACTTGGATATGAACAGATGCCAATAGTGGGCGTTGAGCGGTGTGAACACGTCGTAATACTTGCACACGACGAGTGCATCCAATGTCAAGAACACCAGCAACAACACTATTGCCAGCGCACGTTCCTCACGCTTAATGCGGAAGAGCGACGTAAAAATCCTAACTAAGGGGTTATCTTTTATATTCATATCAATATCTCAATTGTAGCTTTTTTACTTTTTTACCTTTTTACTCTTTTACTTTTTTACCTTTTTACCTTTTTACTCTTTTACCTTTAAAAAGTATCTCACCAGCACAAAGTTGACCGGCACACAAACGGCAAACATCGGTATGGGTGCCCATTGCTTAGACAGTCCCAACCAGATGAACAGATTGAGCGTGAGCATCTGCAGCACATAGTTGACGGCATGGCTGAGAGCGAAACCGGCTCCACGACGTGCCGAAGCCTTTACGCGGAACGTGTAGCGTGTGGAGGCTACAAAGTTGAAGGCGAAGCTGACGGCATAGGCTATGGTCATGGCAAGTGTCGGGTTGAGCCACAGCACCAGCACGAAATATACTCCATACTGTATCAGTGTGGCGGTGACACCTACTATGGCGAAGCGCAACACCTCGCCCATCTTACCGTCAAATTTATTCTGAATGTCTGTATACATTATATTATTAGGTTTTTACCTTTCGACAAAGGGGCGGTAGAAGGCATTGTCGGCAAAGGCGAGCAATTCGCGGTCGCCACGACTGTCGCCATAGGCTTCTACTATGTATGAGGAACGCTTGCTGGCAAGGTCGGAATATTCGGCAAGCACACGACACACTTTCTCCGGACCGTAGCAGTTGTTGGTGAGGAAGCGGCCGGTAAGTAGTCCGTCGCTGTCTACCTCTACCTTGGTGCCTATCACACGAAAATCAGAGCCACTTCTTACTATGAGTTGGTCGAAGAACGGGCGCACCCAGTTGTCGATGCTCGCACTTACTATTGCCACGGTAGCATTTTCAGCAAACAGTTCGTCCAACTTTCTGAGTGCCTGCGGTCGCAGCAGATGCTTGTTGTCGGCAGCAAAACGGCGACACAGGTCGTCGAAATCGCTGAGCTTCATTCCGCGGAAATACCATGCAAAGAGGTGCTGCTTGGCTCGCCAGTTGGCATACAGATGCAGCTTCATCAACACCAGTATCGGACTGAACAGTGCAAATCCTAACACAAAACGCCACTTGCCGCAAGCATAGCGTATGAAGCACAGAAGGGTGTCGGCGGAGGTAAGCGTTCCGTCGAAATCAAATAAATATATCCGTCGCATCATATCACGTATATCATAAGGAGGAACGACAGAATCCACGCCACAACTATAATCTGCGAGAAGTGGTCGCGCAGGATTATCTTGGTCGGGTCGCCACTCTTCTCGTCGACTACGGCTATCTGGATGTAGCGCAGCAGTCCCAGCAGCACGAATACGAACGTCAGGTATAAATAGGGCGTGTCAAAACGCTCGCTCACCTCGGGCGACACGCAGTACATAATGTAGCACACGAGTGTCACGGAAGCGGTGATGGTTATGGCCTGGTTGATGAACGTGAGATTGTAGCGCACGGTGTTCTTGCGCGGTGCCTCGCCTGTCTCGTTCATACGCAGCACGTCGTCGCGTCGCTTGGCAAACGACATGAATAGCGTGAGCAGGAAGGTCATGATGACAATCCAGTTGCTCAATGGCAACTCGCAGGCGAAACCTCCTGCCAATATGCGCAGCACAAATCCGAAGGCTACTATACACACGTCGAGTATGGCAAACTGCTTCAACTTGGAGCAATAAGCAAGGTTGAGCACATAATAGAACACGATGACTGCCATGACCTGACTCATCACCTCGGGTGGCAACAGCAGTATCACTCCGATGCCGAGACAGAACGTAATAATCATGAGTATATAGCCCATGCGTATGCTGACTTCGCCCGAAGCTATCGGGCGTAAGCACTTGACGGGATGATGGCGGTCGGCATCTACATCAACGATATCGTTGTAGCAGTATACCGACGAAGCTATCAGACTAAAGGCGAAGAACGTCAGCACAGCGAGCCACACGCTGTGCAGGTCGAACAGTTCGCCACCAAAAAACATCGGGATAAAGACGAAGAAGTTCTTTATCCATTGCTTAGGGCGCGTAAGGCGCAGGATGCTGTTTATCATATATGTCAGTTTATTTTGAATTGTTGTCTATTATCACGACCATTATGGTCTATAGCCTTGCCGTCAGCAGTCCTATGAGTCGCTGCAGAAGCCATGCTATGGGCAGCGTTATGGCTACGGTGACGAGGAAGGTGGGCCAATAGCCCAAATGATAGGGCTGAACATACACAAGCACAAAGTGGATGTGGATGAGATAAGCCTCCAGACTCAACGCTCCGACGAGTCGGAACGAGCTGTTGACCCATTGCGGTGTGCGGCGGAAGATGCGGTTCATCACCAGAACGGTACACACCGTGAAGGGTATGTAGAGCATACGCTCTACGAAGAGGGGGAAATGTCCGTGGCGCACTTGCTCCAGATAGAGACACGTGCCGAACGTCATTAGGAACGTAACGAGCAGCAGCCACACGGCTTCACCAGGCAACTGCCTGCGCGTACGAACCATTTCGCCGAAGTTGATGCCTATAAAGAAGATGGGCACACGACTCCAGAATATCTCCAGATGGCCCACCGCATGATGTATGGGCAACACCCACTGCACCATGACACACCACACCACCATCAGCAACGGCAACCATCGGTAGATGGGGCGGCTCTGCACAAGGCGCATATACCATGGGGCTACAAGATAGAGAGCCATGATGGCTGGTACGTACCAGAACGTCAGCTCGTCGTGAAGCCAGAAGTCCCAGTTGATGGTGATATCGCCAATGAGGTCGACAATGCTGCGCGAAAAGCGACGCGCCCCAAGATAGTCGGGCAGATAGAACGCCGTTGACACAACAAGCCATGTGGGCACTATGCGCAGAAGGCGACGACGGTAGAACCGACGCACGTCGGGTGTCTTCACCCACGAGAACCACAGCCCCACTCCACTCAGAAACAGGAATATGTCGACACCCACATTGCCGCAACGCCGCAACCCGTAGAACGGGTCGCCACGGTCGAGAGCAACGTGGAAGAGTATGACGAAGAGCATTGCGACTCCCATCTGCTCAGCACGAAATCGTGATATGTTTCCTAATTCAATGTCGGGTATTTTCATTGCGCAACTTGAAGTTATGATAGAACCATGCCAATGCTATTGACGCTATGATATAGAGCAGCAATCCCGTATATACGTCGCCGTGGCGCGATATGGGGATGAATATCTTGCGTGTGATGGGGTGTAGCACGAAGAGGGCTGCCGATATTGACCCCATCCAGGCTATCCACTTGTTTATCTTGGCTGGCGTGAGCTTGGCTATTCCTACTGATGCCGAGCACACAAAGAGCGGTGCCCACAGCCACATCTGGAAGTTGAAGCTGAAGAAGAACACGAGCACTATACTAACAATGGTCTGTGTCACCCAGAAGGCGTGGCTAATCTGCTTGTTGCCATGACGGGCATAGAGCAGTCCGGCGCAGAACGGCAACACTCCGCCCATGAAGTTGTAGCGCACGCGGTTGAGCGTGTCGCCCTCGGGATCGCAGAATGCCTGCATAGCCCAACATATCACGATGAGCAGCAACGGGAAGATGTCGCCCTTGCGCCAAAGCAGCAGACGATAGACTATATATAATTGCATCATGAGTCCGAAGAACCAGTATGGTCCGGGCCAGATTACGTGGTCGGGGTCGGGCATCATGTTGTTGAACATAAACAGCTGACCGAGTATGTCCATCACCTGATAGTTGTGACGACCGGGTGTGATGGCATCCACCATGGTGAAGATGACAAAACCTACTATCATCATCTTGAAGAGCTTGACATAATGATGGCTTACAAACGGCAGAAAGGCGGTCTGCTTTGCCGATGGCTTGCGATCGCCACGGTTCTCATATTTCATCACCAGTCCGTAGGCTGAGAGAAAGAGGAACACGGGCACACCATAATGACCGAAGAACGAGAGCAGATGGATGGGCAGATTCCAGTCGGGCGACATAATCGCCTGAATGAGCTGCGAACTCTTCGATATGGTGAAGGTATATTCGTTCTCCTTCACGGCAAAGCCAAGCCAGTGGCAATAGTTGTGAAGGAAAATTCCTATGATGGCAAGTCCGCGCAAGGCGGAGCATTCGGTGCGAGTTAGCATATTCTTGAATTACGAATTAAGAGTTATTTTATTTATGAATTACGAATTATTTTAATTACGAATTACGAGTTACGAATTACGAGTTATTCTATTTAGGAATTACGAATTACGAGTTGTTCTATTTAGGAATTACGGGTTTGGAATTGTGAATTACGAAATTCTTAATTCGTAATTCGTAATCGGCACAGCCGACAAATTCCTAATTCCTAACTCCTAATTCCTAATTCAGTTTGTCGTAGTCGGCTGAATTCTTGAGTATTCGCGGACGTGATTCGTCGTAGTGCGGTGACAGCAGATTGAGTCGGTCCTGATATTCAGGACACGATATTCCGGCAAGATACAGTAGCAGGTGGGGCAATGCGTCGGTCATATAGCGACGGTTGCGCGATGCCATTATCTCGTGGAATATCTCCGGACGACGGCGTATGTACTTGCGCGAGCACCATATCCACATCGGTATGTCAAACTCGGCGTGTGCCAGACGGGCGTCTACCTTGGCTGAGTGCATACGACAGAAGAAGTGCATATCGCCCTCGTAGCATTCCTCGCCGTGGTCGGGAACATACAGCACGATAGCATCCTCGTTCTCAAACTTTTTCACTATCTCGGTCACAACGGAGTCGTTGTAGAGTATGGCATTGTCGTAGTCGGCAAGTATCTGGCGCTCGCGGGCGTTGAGATTGGGCTTCAGCTCTTTGTAGTCATCACCATGGAAGTGCTTGCGATTCTTGGGCGAACGCTGTCGATATGCCACATGCTGTCCCAAGAGATGGAATATGATGAGATTGTTTTCGCCGTTCTGTCCCTGCAGCTCGTCATAATCCTTGAGCAAGTACTCATCAAACTCGTGCAACTTGGTGTTGCGAGTGTCAAACTGTGCCGCACTCAGCTTCGGATTGTTCAAGAAGAAACCGCCACTGAAATCGTACACAGCCTCGCCTGCCTTCGGAAGAAACTGGTTGGTGATGAACGTGACATGATAGCCTGCCTTGCGGAACACGGCTGGGAAGAGCGGATAGTCACACCACTCACCCTTGTCGCCTACGGTGTAGAGCGAGAAGATATGCTTAAAGACAAAGCTCGTAAGATTCCACGGACTCACCACGTCGGTATATTTCACCAGTCGGCCCTGCTTCTCAAGCTTCTGTTGGCGAGGCGTGGTGGGCATGCAGTAGCCATACTGTGCAGAGTGATGGCGGTTGTAGCTCTCGCCTATGATAAGCACGATATTTGGCGAGCGGAACGAACAAGAGTCGACCTTCACCTTGTCTACTCTTGCCACCAAGCGGTCCACCTGCTTTGCGGTGAGCGTATTGGCGTAGATACTGAATGCCAGACGGTAGATAGGCTGATAAAGGTTGGCTTTGTCCTTCTCTGTAAGTGTATGCTCCACTTCGCCTATTGTACGGCCCGACATCAACTTGATGAAGGCTGCCTTGTTGTGTACACTGTAGCACGTCGACACAACAAGCAATATAAGCACAGCCCACTGACTTACTGGACGCACTCGCTTAAACATCAGTCCGAAACGGTCGAGCAGCGACCAGAACAGACGACACCAATTCTTTGGTACAAAGTGAGGAAAGCGCAGCTGCAACGTCACAAGCAGATGTATGAACATAAGCAACACCACCCATCCCACGTTGCTGAACAATATGTCGGGCGCCACACATGAGCGCAAGAACTCGCCTGCTTCGCGGGTGTCGGTTTCGCCTACAAGCAATAGCATCGTAGGTGTGAGCGACGAATGGAACTTGACAAAACAATAGACATCGACCAATGCCGTCACATACAGTATGAAATAGAATATGCCACGCACCCATGGACGCACACGACGGGGCAGCAACGTGAGCACCAAGGCAAGCATATATACATCGAGAAAGAGTTCGGGAAACAGATTGTCATAGAGATGTGCTCCTCGAACATCAGGCAATGTCGCCCAGGCGCATATACATCCAAGGACATACATGAACACAAAAAAAGGGGCATTGCAACGCAACGGTTCTGACACAAGAGCCACGAATCGGCGCATCATTTGTAAGTATCTCATTCGAATGTTGATTTATTTTACGCAAATTTACATATCTTTTTTCAATTATGGAGCTTAAAACAACCAATTATAGAACCTATAGACATAAAAAAAGGTGCCTTCCTTGCGGAAAACACCCATAATATTTGTTTTTTTTGACTATTACGTCTTGTATAGCTAAGCGTTGCCGAATTACTCAGCAATCTTAACTGTAGCACGACGGTTGTAAGAAACCGGTGAGAGGTCGCTTACACCACCCTTACCCTGTGTAGAAATCTTGTCGCGGTTAACACCCATCTTAACAAGCTCGCTAGCTACAGTCTCAGCACGACGCTCAGAGAGACTCTGGTTGTAATCAGCTGCACCAGTAGCGCTGTCAGCATAACCTGTTACTACGAGGTTTGAGTTGTTCTCCTTAGCATAGTCGGCAAGCGACTGGATGTTAACGAGGTCCTTGCGTGAAGCAATGTTTGACTTGTTGATGTTGAAGAATACTGACAACGGAGTGTTGCTGTAGTTCTTAACGATAGGAGCCGGCTCTTCCTTCTTCACAGAAAGAAGGTTCTTCAGACGAGCGTTCTCTGCATTAGCATCGTTGAGCTGTGCATTGAGAGCATCAATCTGGCTCTGTGAGAGAGCCTTGATAGCATCTACGTCAGGAGTCTTGCTCCAAGTGCCCTTACCAAGGTTGAATGTAAGACCAACTTCAGCATAGAGCTTATTGTCGTGGCTATCCCAACCGCGGTTGCCTACACCACTTGTTACACCGTCGAAATCACTCTCAGCCCAGTTCCAACCAAGCTCGAAGTTGACAGCAACCTTATTGCTTACACGGAATGTGTTGAGGATACCTGCAGAGAGGTTCATTGCATAGCAATTGTAGTCACAGTTACGGTTGATACCACCACCTACAAAAGGAATGAAGTTCCATACACGTGTCGGATTGTAACCGTAAATCATATTGCTGAGGTTGAAGAGTATGTTCTCGTTGAGTGTCCAGTACTTGTTAGAGTGCTTGTTCTCGTCGATTACAGTACGACCCCAAACGCCAGAGAACTTAGTACGAAGACCAAGACCCGGTGTGAACCACTTACCAACAGCTACAGACAATCCTGGAGCAGAACGGAAACTCTTGAACGGACTGCGTGAAAGTCCAGCACCATGCTCTTCGTTTGAATAGAAAGCGTTCCAGTCAGCACCTGCCTGAATAAACCAATTGCTCCAGAATGAGTTTGTTGCAACGCTGTACTTCTGTACGGGGTCTGTTGTCTCCTGAGCCATTGAACTCATTGACAGACCGCACATTGCTAAAACTAAAAATAACTTTTTCATAACCTTTATTAATTTAACAATCTTATATTTTCCTTTTTTCCTTTTGCATTAATGCTAAAGGACATATTCCCTCTCAAATTTTGCGCAAAGTTACTAATAAAAACCAAATAAGCATACTATTTTGACAAGATTATTGTCAGAATGGCTAAAAAAGATAAATAACGAATATTCTTTCAAACATTCATTTTGTCTCTAACCAAGCATACGCTGTATTTCAGTCTGCCGCAGAATAGAAAGTATCTTGCTACCATCGGGTGCATAGTTGAAGTTGGAGCACGCAAAGAGGTCGTTTACGATATTTTCCATCTCTTCATTGCCAAGCACCTGACCATAAGCTACAGCGGCACTGCGAGCCAGACATAATGCCACAGTATGAGTAGTATGATCAAGTGCCGAACTGGTATTGTCGGCTGACGAGGCTACAATGTCCTGCACAAGCGACACGTAGTCGAGACCGTCAAGTCCTGAAGGAACTCCACAGATGGAATACACACCGCCTCCAAGTTCACTCAAATCGAAACCTGCCGACTTCAATTCGGGCAACAGTTGCTGCATAATGACATCTTCCGACTGGGCAAACTGCACTGTCTCCGGAAACATCAACTTTTGTGTAGCCGACTTGTGCGCTTTTATCTGCTCGGTATATCGCTCGTACAATATGCGCATATGAGCACGGTGCTGGTCGACAATCATCAGCCCCGACTTAACGGCTGTCATTATATACTGACCCTTATATTGATAATGTACTGGCGATTTATCCTCTATCGGTGATGCAAACACTGCAGACGGAACTTCTGCCTGAGCCATACTTGATGCAATAGGCACGTCGGCTGAAGGTGTCGACATATTGACAGATGGTATAGGCTGGCTACTTTGCGATGCAACGGGCTGAAGGTCGGGTATGTCGGGCATTGGTTCCATTATGCTCTTGTTGGCCTTCGACCCTACTATCACGTCGTTGCTGCCATCGAACAGCGAGGTCTGACGCTGACGTGACGTGCTGCTCTCCAATCCGTCGAACATTCGTTCCCACTCCGACGGAGCCGAACGGCGGACAGACGGTTCGTTGAACGGATTGTACGAGGGATTGTACTGCAACTTGGGTGCACGCACTTCTTCTGCCGACCCCAATGCGGGTATCTCAGGCTGTCCCTCGGTGTCAAACTCAATGGCTGTTACGTCGCTGAACATTCCTACAGCATCTTTCACCGCTGCTGCAAGAATCTGCCATATTGTAGGCTCGTTCTCAAACTTTATTTCGGTCTTTGTCGGGTGTATGTTTACGTCGATGTCTTCGGGCTTGACGGTGAAATATATGAAATACGGCACCTGGTCGCCTTCGGGCACAAGTCGCTCGTAGGCTGTCATCACTGCTTTGTGGAAGTAGGGATGCTTCATGTAGCGGCCGTTGACGAAAAAGTATTGGCGCGCTCCCTTACGTCGTGCCGACTCGGGTTTGCCTATGAATCCCGTTAGTTTGCACATCGTGGTGTCGATGTCAATGGGCAGGAGGTGCTGGTTTATCTTCTTGCCGAACACGTCTACTATGCGCTGACGCAGACCAGCAGCCTTCAGATTGTACAACTCGTTGTCGTTGTTATAGAGTGTGAATGCCACGTCGGGATTGACAAGGGCTATACGTTCAAAGGCAGTGACAATATTGTTGAGTTCTGTAGCATTCGACTTGAGGAACTTGCGCCTAACGGGAACGTTGTAGAAGAGGTTTTCCACCATAAAATTGCTGCCCACAGCACACGAACAAGCCTCCTGCGACACAAAGCGCGACCCTGCCAATGAGAGTTGTGTGCCTAAGTCGTCGTCAGCCATGCGTGTCTTGAGCGTCACCTGCGCCACAGCGGCTATCGAGGCGAGTGCCTCACCGCGAAATCCCATCGTGTGCAGATTGAAAAGGTCGTCGGCCTTGCGTATCTTACTTGTAGCGTGGCGCTCAAACGAGAGTCGGGCGTCGGTCTCCGACATTCCCTTACCGTTATCTATCACCTGTATCGAAGTGCGACCCGAATCGACACACACCACCTGTATAGACGTAGCTCCTGCGTCAATCGAGTTCTCGACGAGTTCCTTAATGACACTTGCAGGACGCTGTATCACCTCGCCTGCCGCAATCTGATTGGCCACTGAATCGGGCAACAGTTGTATTATATCACTCATAGGGTTTTACAGTTTGATTAATATAACAGCAAGTAGGAAAGCAAGTATTACCACTATCATGACTCCCATCATGAGGAGCAATCCTCTGCCATGTCGTTGGTTTCGTCCACGACCGGCATGCAGTGCTTCCTCTTCGAGCGAGCGCTGCGCCAACACATCTGGCGGAACGCCACGACGCAGACTGTCAATCAGGTCGCGGCGCTCATTGCTGAAGCGCATCGTATAGTGAAAGCCGCGTGGGCGGCGGTTGAAAAAATACATGCTTTTTATATTATTCTAATTTCTGCAATGGTGCCTCACGACGCGGTATAGCCTTCAATTGCGAGCCACCCTTTTTGCCTCGCCACTCAAATATATCGTTCTTGTCGAGCGGACGTATATAGTCGAACCATTCGAATGCGCCAAGGTGCAACTTGTCAGGCGGCACCTGGGTGATGGGATACATTGTACCGGAAGCCTTTGATGTCCATATACGTTCAAGCTGACGATCTGCCGAGATAAACATCCGCATAGTATCTGTCTCGAGATAATTGAGTTCGGTGAGTACAGAATCTTTCGAGTCGGCATTGTAATATATTGTCATCACATTGCCTACAGCATCTGTACGGCGTACCGCTCCATCGGTGAAATAGGTGTCCATACGCTTTGAAGACACCTGATTGAAGCGGTTTTTACCGTCAACCAATTCCACTGATAGAGCCTGATCAATGACCTCGGCTTTGCGAACAGTAGAATCGGCAAAGTATACCTTTATCTCTTCGCCAAGTATCTGGCGATTCAAATTCCATGCTATCGGGTCGCGATACATTGTCATACACGAGTCGAGCGAGCTGAATACGAGCGAGTCGCATACAGCCTGCACGTCCTGACGATAGGCTCGCACATGCGGAAAGGCATGCACCTTACGATAAACCGAGTCGGTATTGATATGGAAAGTAAAAATCTTCAATGAGTCGGCATGCATCCACAGTGTGTCACGCTGCGAGTAGTCGAGCAACATGGCGCGGTCGGTAGCATATCCATATCCGGTCTTCTCGTTATAGAACAGACGGTTGGCATGTAGCTCGTTCTTGTTCTTCTTGTCGATATACACTACGTTGCCAAATCCCTCGTTGTTGCCGTTAGAGTTGTCGTGGTATAGCGAATCGCCCGTAATGGTCTTGTCACCATCAACGATTGTTGAGCGTCCGAACAGCTGCGAGCGGTCGGTACGCGAGTTGGTGTAAGCATCGGTAGTGTGTATTATCGTACCCTTGGATGTTATGGTCGACGGTCCTACCACATGTGCTACCGACGTACGAGTATCATAATGCAACGTATCAGTAGTAATATGGTTCTGGCCTGAGAACATCTCCACTCCATAGTAGAATGATGCCTCGCGTGTTGCTGTGCTGTATGCACCCCAGTCGCTGACAAGCCGGTCTTTGCCGTCAACCAGTTTTCCACCCTCAAAGAAATAAGCGAGGTTGTACAAACGGTCGTAATCGAGCGAGTCGGTATACAATGTCTGCTTACGATGCTTGAGAACCACATTATTGCGGGCATGCATCATCTGGTCGGCACCATTGTAGTCGGCACGGTCGCAAGTGAGCGACAGGGTATCGCCCTGCTTAAAGCGCACATGTCCGAAAGCCATAACCGAATTTTCTACCTGAAAGAAGTAGGCACTGTCGCACCACAATTGCGAGCCGGCATGGGTAAAGTGTACCTTACCTCGGAGTATCTGTGCTCCTGGTACAGCTCCCCACTGGTCGTAAGTCAACTCATCAGCGTGCTTCAGATACACACGTTCGTCGGTTTTCTGGCGCTTCTTCTTTTTGTCAGGAGCCGCAACTGTTGTTATAAGACTAAAGCCAAAAAGGCATAGAATCGTCATTACGACGACTCTATGCCACTTTATACTTGTATGATTATTTTCATTCATTGCCATTAAACAATAAGCCTTTTAAAGCATAACTATACGGGATGAGAGACACTACTTTATCCAACCCTCGTACTCAAACTTGCACTTCTTGCAACGGTCGTTCATCTTGACATATGTAGTCTTAATCTTGTTTACCACCCACTGGTGCAAGAAGTCGGCACGCTGCTTCTGTAGCACCACATTCTTCATCACCTGATAGTCTTCGGTGATTGTGGCACGGTGGGCTGGGGTACGGCTCTTAAGCCTTACGATGGCTGCCACAGTCTTGCCTTTTTCGTTAATCATCTGGAACGCCTTGCTCACATCGCCCACTTCCATGTTTTCTACCTCGCGAGCCACCTCGGTTGGGAGGTCCTTCATCTGGAACTTCGATGTGCGTCCGTCCTGACTGTTATACGACATAAGACCATGATTGTTGCGTGTATCCTTATCGTCAGACACAACCGAAGCAGCCTCCTCAAAGGTCACCTTTGCTGCACGTATGTCTGTTGCAAGCGAGTCAAGACGTGTGCGCATTGAGTCGACAGCCTCGGTAGACACACGTGGAATGCGCAGTATGTGGCGCACCTTGATTTTGTCACCACGCTTGTCGATGAGCTGGATAATGTGGAAACCATACTCCGACTCTACAATCTTCGAAATCTTCTTCGGGTCGGTCAGGTTGAATGCTACGCTTGCAAATGCGGGGTCAAGCATACCACGACCTACATAGTCCATCTCTCCACCCTGACGTGCCGAACCCGGATCCTCTGAATAAAGACGTGCCAGTGTACCGAAAGAAGCCTCGCCCTTATTTACACGGTCGGTATAGTCGCGCAAGTCGTTCTTCACACGGTTTATCTCGTCTTGTTCAATCTTAGGCTGACGGGTAATGATCTCTACCTCAACCTCGGTTGGAACGAAAGGAATGCTGTCCTCAGGCATATCGCGGAAGTAGTTGCGAACGTCAGACGGTGTAACCGTTATATCGCTCACCAACTTCTCTTTCATCTGCTGAATAAGCTGATTGTTCTTGAAATCGTCGTGCAACTGTGAGCGCATCTGTGCCACAGTCATTCTCTTGTATTCCTCGAGTTTCTCCTTCGAACCAGCCTGCTGTATCCAGCGGTTTATCTGCATGTCAATGTTCTGTGCAATCTCACCCTCAGTCACTTCAATTGAGTCGATTGCAGCCTGATGAAGAAAGAGCTTCTGCACAGCTATCTGCTCGGGGATAGCACAGTCGGGGTCGCCGTGCCACGTAACACCTTCAGCCTCACCTTGGAGTCGTGTCATCTCGACATCCGACTTGAGTATAGGCTCATCGCCTACAACCCATATCACCTCGTCTACCACACTGTGCTCGGGTGCCTTGAAATCAGCATTTACAGCACGGGCGTTTGCCGTATCAGAAATGGCAACAACTGCCGTATCAGTCTGCGACTTGGCGTCAACCATAAGGCCCTTGCCACGCTGTGCATTGGCTCCAATACCAGCACAAAGCAACACGGCTACAAGAGCTATCAATATTGATTTTGTTTTTTTCATTTATCTCTTTTTGTTTTGTTCTATTTCCTTACTTATATTTCTCTATACAGTATTGACGGCATTTTATCAATGCTTGTTGACAGTATTAAGCACCTCACGGTTGACATGCACTGCATACTTACGTCGCAAATCAGCCACCCATTTATGTTCGAGCTGCTCCTGAAGGTCGGATACTACCAGTTCACGTACATCAGCATATGTCTGCGGACGCTTTATCTTCTTGCCGAAAGTTCCTTCAAATTTATATACATTATCAATAACGGGTTTCGCTTTTGTCTTGTCAATACCAAACTCAGCACGGTCTACCGTGGCATTGTCGCCCTTGGCAAAGATGCCTATTGTGGCCTTGATGCGTTCTGTAGAGTCGTTAAACTGTGTCTTCAGCGCCTCAGCCCATTTGTCGAAAGGCGTTGAGCGCAGCAGTTTTCTCACAGCCTCGGCATCTGCCTGATTGCGTGTATAGAATGCCACTCCCTTGAATCGAGGTTCAGCCCACGCATATTTCTTGCGGTTCTTCTTGAAGTAGGCTTGCTGTGCCTTGGTGTCGTTGGCGGCACGTTCCCACACTGTGCGGTTTGAGATTTCGTACAGCAGGAGTCCGTCGTGATACTCGCGTATCAGTCCGTTCATCTCCGGCGACTTCTCTTTCAGTTCCTCTGTACGGCGTTCAATCACCTGTTCGGGTGTAAGTGCCGGCTTCGATAGCTTGGCTATGGAGTCGATACGTTGCGAGATTATGCGCTCGCGCAGTCCGCGGCTTTCGATAAATCGGCGTATATCGGCTCTTACTGAGTCGTATGGAAAGAAGTTGCCCCTGTCTATTACTCTTATAATATGGTATCCGAACGGCGTTAGGAACGGCTTTGATGTCTCGCCCTTCTTCAAGGCATACGCCTGGTCTTCAAACTCCTTTATAGTCTGTCCGCGCTGTATCCACGACAGATCGCCTCCGCGCATGCCCGAGGCCTTGTCGTCAGACAGTCGGCGTGCCATGTCGCCGAAGTCGGCACCTGCCATCAGGGCTTTATATATAGAATCTGCCTTGAGAGATGCGGTGCGCTGTAGCTGGGCGTCAGCCTGCTGCGACAGCGCCACGAGGATGTGCAACGGATGCACCAGTCCGCCCCCGGCGTCGATTCGTGTCTGTGTCTGCTTGTATATGTTACGTGCCTCGCGCTCTATGTCGTCGTCGACGATGAACGTAGGACGTATCTGTTGGTCGCGATACATGAGAAATTCCTTGCGAAATGCGGCTGTGGTATCAATGCCTGCCTCTTCGGCGGCTATCACCTTCAGCTTGTAGTTGACAAACAGGTCGACATATTCGTCTATGCTCTTCTTGTCTATCGTTGTCTCAGCTGCATTCTTATTGTAGGCATACTCAAACTCCGACCGTGTGACGTTCTTGCCACCGATGGTCATTATTATCGGGTCGGCGGTCTGGGCGAATGCGCTGCCTGCCATAAGCGACATAGCAACCAACAGTGATTTTATCTTCATCGTATGTAAATATGGAGAATCCTCCTTAATTTATAGTTACATTATAACCCGTGAAAGCAATGGTCCGTGTCGCAGCCTTATACAGTCTGCGACACAAGCCATTGCCTTTTATGCTTTTGCCCTATATTTAGGGTTTCGCGTTGTCATGTTCGTAATGCCACAGTGTGATTACTGCGGACGTGAGTAGTTAGGAGCCTCGCTTGTGATGGTGATGTCGTGAGGATGACTCTCAAGCACACCAGCGTTGGTGATGCGTGTGAACTTGGCGTTGTGCATTGCCTCGATTGTTCCGGCACCACAGTAGCCCATACCTGAGCGCAGACCACCGATGAGCTGATAGATAACTTCCTGCACTGTGCCCTTGTAAGGTACGCGTCCGGCGATGCCTTCCGGCACGAGCTTCTTCACGTCGGCTGTTCCTGCCTGGAAGTAGCGGTCCTTTGAGCCATTCTCCATAGCCTCAAGCGAACCCATACCACGATAGCTCTTGAACTTACGTCCGTTGAAGATGATGGTGTCACCGGGGCTCTCCTCTGTACCTGCTACGAGCGAACCGATCATTACCGAGCTACCGCCAGCGGCAATAGCCTTGACAACGTCGCCTGAGTAGCGCAAGCCTCCGTCGGCAATCAAAGGTACTCCTGTGTCCTTCAAGGCTGAGTAAACGTCGTATACAGCGCTGAGCTGCGGAACACCTACGCCAGCTACGACACGTGTTGTACAGATTGAGCCAGGACCGATACCTACCTTAACGGCGTCAGCACCATTGTCTACGAGCATGCGAGCAGCCTCGCCTGTAGCCACATTACCTACAACGATGTCTACGTTGGGGAATGAAGCCTTTGCCTCGCGCAACTTCTCGATAACGTACTTAGAGTGTCCGTGTGCTGTATCGATAACGATAGCGTCGGCACCAGCCTCAACGAGTGCGCTCATACGGTCGAGTGTGTCTACTGTCACACCTACACCGGCAGCTACACGCAGACGACCCTTCTCGTCCTTGCAAGCCATTGGCTTGTCCTTTGCCTTTGTGATGTCCTTATAGGTGATAAGACCTACGAGGTGGTTCTCGGCATCAACAACGGGCAACTTCTCAATCTTGTTCGACTGCAGAATGTCGGCAGCAGCTGAGAGGTCGGTCTTGATGTGAGTGGTCACGAGGTTCTCTTTTGTCATCACGTCGTCGATGAGCTTGTCGAGATGACGCTCAAAGCGAAGGTCGCGGTTAGTAACGATACCTACGAGATGGCACTCTTCGTCAACAACGGGTATACCTCCGATGTGATACTCGGCCATCATGTCGAGAGCATCCTTTACTGTCTTGCCACGGCGGATTGTCACCGGGTCGTAAATCATGCCGTTCTCGGCACGCTTAACGATGGCAACCTGACGCGCCTGGTCCTCGATTGACATGTTCTTGTGAATAACACCAATACCGCCTTCGCGTGCGATGGCAATAGCCATAGCCGACTCCGTTACGGTGTCCATGGCTGCTGTGACAAAGGGCACATTCAGGCTGATGTTACGAGAGAACTTGGTTTTCAACTCTACCGTCTTGGGCAGTACCTCTGAATAAGCGGGGATAAGAAGGACGTCATCGTAAGTGAGACCGTCCATTACAATTTTATCAGCAACAAATGATGACATATAACTTAAAAATTTATTGCGTGCAAATTTAGCAATAAAAATCCAATCGGGGGCATTTTATCACGACTTTATTTCGAGCGTTAATGCAAATTAACGGCTTTGGCAGCTGAGTTGATGTTAGTTGAGAGTTGAGAGTTGAAAGTTGAGAGTTATGATATGTTTTGTTTGCAATACCTTTATTATATATGGTAATCATAACTCTCAACTTTCAACTCTCAACTCTAAACTCTAAATCCTCAACTCACAACTACCATCAATTTCCCTGCTCCGACATAAACTTTATTCTTACTAATCGGATTTCGTTCTCTTCGTAGTCGCCGCCGAGCTCTTCCACAGCCACTTTTATGCTGTCAGTGTCCGATTCGCGGAAATACTCGTAGATGTCGTCTACCTGGTCGTCGTCCATCACGTCCTCAAGGAAGTAGTCGATATTCACCTTGGTACCGCTGTAGACGATGGCATCGAGGTCGTCGAGCAGGTCGCTGAACTCCAGTTCAATGCCGAAGCGATGTCGTCAAGCGGCATACGACGGTCGAGATAGTGGATTATCTTTATCTTCTTCATCGAGTCCTTGGCAACGGTGCGCACGAACATCTCCTCCGGGCGCTCAATCTCGTTGTCCGAGCAATACTGGCGTATCAGCTCGCAGAACTCCTTGCCGTAGCGCTTCGCCTTGCCCTGACCTACGCCCTGAATGTTGCGCAGCTCCTCGATAGATACGGGATACATCGTAGCCATCTGTTCGAGCGAGATGTCCTGGAAAATGACGTAGCCCGGCAACGACAGCTTGCGTGCCATCTTACGACGCAGATCTTGCAACATGCTATAGAGCGTGGGGTCGAGTGCGGCAGCTCCGTGGTCGTCGGTCTCCTCGTCGGCATTGTCGGTGAAGTCGGTATCTTCTACATATGTGAATGGCTGCGGATTGCGCACGTAGCGCTTGCCTGCCGCCGTCACCTTAAGCAGTCCGTAGCTCTCTATGTCCTTATGTATATATCCGGCTATCATGCCCTGGCGTATCACGGGATTCCATGTCTTGGCAGGCATGTCCTCGCCGGCACCGAACTCCTCAAGCTGGTCGTGATGATGCGACACGACGTCGTCGGTAGCGCGACCCTTGATGAAGTCGATAACATAGTCCTGACGGAATCCCTCCTTCAGGGCAAGCAGCGAGCGCAGCACTATGAGTAGCGCCTCCTTACCATCGCGCTGAACCTTCGGATGCAGACAGTTGTCGCAGTTGCCACAGTTGTCCTTGGGATATTCCTCGCCGAAGTAGTGCAGCAACAGCTTGCGGCGGCACACCGACGACTCGGCATAGGCTGCCGTCTCCTGAAGCAGCTGCCTGCCTATGTCCTGTTCGGCTACTGGCTTGCCTTCCATGAATTTTTCGAGCTTCTGCAGGTCCTTATGCGAGTAGAATGCGAGGCAGATACCCTCTCCTCCGTCACGTCCGGCGCGTCCAGTCTCCTGATAGTATCCCTCCAGACTCTTGGGTATGTCGTAGTGGATTACAAATCGTACGTCGGGCTTGTCGATGCCCATGCCGAAGGCTATGGTGGCTACAATCACGTCGATGCGTTCCATGAGGAAGTCGTCCTGTGTCTGCGAGCGTGTAGCCGAGTCGAGACCGGCATGATAAGGTGCCGCCTTTATCTCGTTTGCCTTAAGCACAGCCGCCAGATCCTCCACCTTCTTGCGCGAGATGCAGTATACAATACCGCTCTTTCCCGCGTGTTGTTTGATGAATTTTATTATTTGCCGGTCGATGTCCTTGCTCTTCTGGCGTACCTCATAATATAAGTTGGGGCGATTGAATGACGAGCGGAACTCACGTGCCTCGCTTATGCCGAGACTCTTCTTGATGTCCATACGCACCTTGTCGGTGGCAGTGGCAGTGAGTGCTATGACTGGAGCGTTGCCAATCTTCTGTATCGTAGGGCGTATGTTGCGGTATTCCGGACGGAAGTCGTGACCCCACTCCGATATACAATGTGCCTCGTCGACGGCGTAGAATGAAATCTTGAATGAGCGGAAGAATTCGAGGTTGTCCTCCTTGTTGAGCGACTCTGGAGCCACATACAACAGCTTGGTGCGTCCGGCATAGATGTCGCTGCGTACCTGATTGATAGCCGCCTTGTTGAGCGACGAATTGAGATAATGAGCCACGCCCGATTCCTCGCTCAGTCCGTTGATTACATCCACCTGATTCTTCATCAGCGCGATGAGCGGCGACACGACAATGGCGGTGCCGTCCATAATGAGCGACGGCAACTGGTAGCACAGGCTTTTGCCACCTCCCGTAGGCATGAGCACAAAGGTGTCGTTGCCTTCAAGAAGATTGCTTATGATGGCTTCTTGTTCGCCCTTGAACGAGTCGAACCCGAAGTAGTGTTTCAGTTGTTCATTGAGGTTAATTGTCCCAGTCATAGTAGTAATATTTGTAGAAATTAGGAGTTAGGAATTAGGAGTTAGGAATTGATTGCCATTGGCAATTTGGAATTACGGATTAGGAATTATAAATTAAGGATATAAGAGTCAAGACCAACTCCCAATTCCTAATTCCTAACTCCTAATTCCTAACTCCTAATTTCCAACTTCTAATTCCCCAAGTTTGACTTTTCAAGTTGTTTCTTGGCATAGTCGAGTGTCACGGTGAACTCGTCGACCTTCTTCGACGGCACCTCAAACATGGCATCCATCACAATGGCCTCCACGATAGAGCGCAGTCCACGTGCTCCGAGCTTGTACTCCACACCCTTATCTACGATAAACTCCAGAGTGTCGTCGTTGAAGTGGAGCTTGATACCGTCCATCTCAAACAGCTTCTCATACTGCTTGATGATGCTGTTCTTAGGCTCCACCAGTATTCGGCGCAGCGCCTCACGGTCGAGCGGATTGAGATAGGTGAGCACCGGCAGTCGACCGATAATCTCGGGAATCAGGCCGAACGACTTAAGGTCTTGCGGCAGGATATACTTCATGAGGTTGCCCTTGTCGAGATGGCGCACGTTCTGCACCGAGTTGAATCCCACCACATGAGTATTCATACGCTGTGCTATCTTACGCTCGATGCCGTCGAAGGCACCGCCGCAGATAAAGAGGATATTGCGCGTGTCGACATGGATATAGTCCTGGTCGGGATGCTTGCGTCCACCCTTTGGCGGCACGTTCACCATGGTTCCCTCAAGCAGCTTGAGCAGACCCTGCTGCACACCCTCGCCACTCACGTCGCGCGTGATGCTGGGGTTGTCGGCCTTACGTGCTATCTTGTCGATCTCATCGATGAATACGATGCCACGCTCGGCTGCAGCCACGTCATAGTCTGCCACCTGAAGCAGACGCGAGAGAATACTCTCCACGTCCTCGCCCACATAGCCCGCCTCGGTGAACACCGTAGCGTCGACAATGGTGAATGGCACCTTGAGCAGCTTGGCTATGGTGCGTGCCAGGAGGGTCTTGCCCGTACCAGTAGAGCCCACCATGATGATGTTGCTCTTCTCTATCTCCACACCGTTGTCGTCCTGCGGCTGCTGCAGACGCTTGTAGTGGTTGTACACAGCCACCGAGAGATATTTCTTAGCCTCGTCCTGTCCTATAATATATTGGTCGAGATATTCCTTGATTTCCATAGGCTTTGGCACATCGCTCAGCGCCACGTCAAACTGCGACTTGCGCTTGCCCTTGCCGTCCGGTCCTATGCCTGCCTCGCACACTATCTGATATGCTTGCTGCGCACACTGGTCGCAGATGAATCCGTTGAGTCCTGTTATTAGGAAGTTGACGTCCTTCTCAGCTCTTCCGCAGAAGCTACATACTTTTCTGGCCATGACTACGATTTACTCCTTTCCTTCGCTTTGTGCAACACCCATTTCGTCCACACCAGCGAACGAAGCCTTCTTGGTCATCACCATGTCGATCATTCCATACTCCTTAGCCTCCTCGGATGTCATCCAATAGTTGCGGTCGGAGTCCGCCCACACCTTGTCAAACGGAGTGTGCGAATGGTCGGAGATGATGGTATACAGTTCCTTCTTATACTTCTGTATCTCGCGTGCCTCGATTTCGATGTCCGAGGCCTGGCCCTGCACACCGCCCAGCGGCTGGTGTATCATCACGCGGCTGTGCTTCAGTGCCGAGCGTTTGCCTTCCTTGCCAGCCACGAGCAGTACGGCAGCCATCGAGGCAGCCATGCCTGTACACATAGTAGCCACGTCGCTTGTTACGAACTGCATTGTGTCGTATATGCCGAGACCTGCAGTCACGCTGCCGCCGGGTGAGTTGATGTAGATTGAAATGTCCTTGCCTGGGTCTACCGAGTCGAGATACAGCAGCTGGGCTGTGAGGGTGTTGGCTGTGTAGTCGTTAATCTCAGTGCCAAGGAAGATGATGCGGTCCATCATCAAGCGCGAGAACACGTCCATCTGAGTGACGTTCAACTGACGTTCCTCAAGAATGTACGGGTTGAGATACTGCGCCTGGGCTCTCATCACATCGTCGAGCACCATTCCGCTCATGCCGCGGCTGGTAGCGAATTTTCTGAAGTCGTTCATATGAATATTATCTTTTCTATCTGAATCTATCTGTGTATTATATATAAATAATGTAGAGAACACAACCGTTTGCCCTACATTATACAAAGATACAAAAAAAATATTACAACCCAATTTTTTAACACAGATATTTTCAAACACTACCTCAACAACTCAACCGGCGACTTGTCCCCAATACAATATTTGCATTTCTAACCGCTCAAAACTGCGAGCTGAACGCACTAAGAAATCTTTGGCTCGAAATTCGTGAGTTTTGAGCATGCTGTGATATCAAGTTAGTAATCAACGCATTACGAACTTAACTGCGTTTGTATGCATTTTTTAGGAACCAAAAAACAGTCGTTTTTATAGCAAATGGACTACTTTTGATCTCCATTAAGGCTCCATTTGCACGGCAAAAGTTGTCCCGTTGCACTCCAAAAGTAGTCCTTTTGCATTGCAACGGAGGCCCGATTGGTGGAAAACATGGCTGCGGACACTGCGAAACACCGCAAAAACGATTCGCGAAATCTCTAGAATCAATTTTTTGTTTGTAACAATTTTTTACTGTCTGTACGATATTTGCATCATACCAGCGTGTCCAATCGACGCTTCAACTCCTTCAGTTCGTCGCGCACCGAAATCAGCGTGGCGAGTATGTCCGAACTCTTGTCCACCCCGGCGCGGTTCTTGTTGAGCATCTTGCGTGCAGCGGCAATCTTGAAGCCACGCACCTTGACAAGATTGTGTATGGTGCGTATCTGCTCAATATCCTTCTCGGTATATTGACGCACGCTCTGACCCACGGTCTTGGGTTTGAGATGCGGAAATTCCGTCTCCCAGTAGCGCAGTGTCGACTCACGCACATCGAACATTGCAGCCACCTCCTTTATGGAGTAGTATAATTTCACATTCTTGTTGGTATTCAGTGCCATATTTAAATTAATTTATTTGCAAAAATAACCAAAACAGAGTACCTTTGCAAACGTTTTAAGAAGAATTTAATACAAAGTACGTAATATTATATAATATGATGACAGCTAACGAAATCCGCGACTCGTTCAAAAAGTTCTTCGAGTCGAAAGGACACACCATCGTGCCCAGCGCACCTATGGTAATCAAGGATGACCCTACGTTGATGTTCACCAACGCCGGTATGAACCAGTGGAAGGACATCATTCTCGGCACACGTGAGCCAGAACCACGCCGCCGTGCCGACACTCAGAAGTGCCTCCGTGTGAGCGGCAAGCACAACGACCTCGAAGAGGTAGGCCACGACACATATCACCACACCATGTTCGAGATGCTCGGCAACTGGTCGTTTGGCGACTACTTCAAGGAGGGAGCCATCGACTATGCATGGGAATATCTTGTTGATGTTTTGAAGCTCAACCCTGCCGACCTCTACGTTACAGTATTCGAGGGTTGCGAGGAGGAAGGACTCTCACGCGACGATGAGGCTGCATCATATTGGGCAAAGCACGTGCCTGCCGACCATATCATCAACGGCAACAAGCACGACAACTTCTGGGAAATGGGCGACACAGGTCCTTGCGGTCCTTGCTCTGAGATTCATCTCGACTCACGTACTCCCGAGGAGAAGGCTAAGACTCCAGGACGTGAACTCGTAAACAAGGACGACCCACAGGTGATTGAGATTTGGAACATCGTGTTCATGCAGTATGAGCGCAAGGCAAATGGCTCGCTCGTTCCGCTGCCTATGCACGTGATTGATACCGGTATGGGTTTCGAGCGTCTGGTTCGTGCTATGCAGGACAAGCACTCCAACTACGACACCGACATCTTCCAGCCAATCATCAAGGAAGAGGAGGCTATTACAGGCTTGAAGTATGGTGTAAGCGAGGAGACCGACGTGGCAATGCGCGTATGTGCCGACCACTTGCGTGCTGTAGCTTTCTCTATCGCCGACGGTCAGCTGCCGTCTAACGCCAAGGCAGGCTACGTAATCCGTCGTATCCTTCGTCGTGCCGTGCGCTACGCTTACACATTCCTCGGACAGAAGGAGGCATTTATCTATAAACTCATCCCCGTATTGACCCGTGAGATGGGCGAGGCTTTCCCCGAACTCAAGGCTCAGCACGACCTCATTCTCCACGTCATCAAGGAGGAGGAGGACTCGTTCCTGCGCACACTTGAGAAGGGCATCAACCTTCTCTCTTCGGCTATGGACGAGCTTAAGAAGCAGGGCAAGACACAGCTTGACGGCGCACAGGCTTTCCGTCTCTTCGACACCTACGGATTCCCGCTCGACCTCACCGAGCTCATCTGCCGTGAGAACGGATTCACCGTTGCCGAGGACGAATTCAACGCCGAGATGCAGAAGCAGAAAGACCGTGCACGCAACGCCGCAGCCGTTGAGAATAGCGACTGGGTCAACCTGCGCGAGGGCGAGCAGCAGTTCGTGGGCTACGACTTCACCGAATATGAGTGCCACATTCTGCGCTACCGCAAGGTGACTCAGAAGAAGAATACATACTACGAGCTGGTACTCAACAACACTCCGTTCTACGGCGAGATGGGTGGTCAGGTAGGCGACACTGGTGTTCTCGTGAGCGAGAACGAGACTGTGAACATCACCGATACCAAGCGCGAGAACGGTCAGTCGATACATATCGTCAAGGAGCTGCCCAAGAATCCTGAGGCCGACTTCATGGCATGCGTAGACACCGACGCTCGCGAGGCTTCAGCAGCAAATCACACTGCTACTCACTTACTCGACTATGCCTTGAAGCAGGTGCTTGGCGACCATGTTGAGCAGAAGGGCTCGTTCGTATCGCCAACAACATTGCGTTTCGACTTCTCTCACTTCTCTAAGGTCAGCGACGAGGATCTGCGCAAGGTAGAGCGTGTAGTCAACGACCTCATCCGTCAGGACCTGCCGCTCGACGAGCATCGCGACACTCCATTCGAGGAGGCTAAGAAGCTCGGTGCCATCGCCCTCTTCGGCGAGAAGTATGGCGACAAGGTGCGCGTAGTGCGCTTCGGACCGAGCTGCGAGTTCTGCGGTGGTATCCACGCACAGTCAACTGGCCGCATCGGTTTCTTCAAGATTATCTCTGAGAGCAGCGTTGCAGCCGGCATCCGCCGTATCGAGGCTAAGACCGGAAAGGAATGCGAGGAACTGATGTACAACATCGAGGACGGAATGAAGGCCATCCGCGCACTCTTCAACAACGCTAAGGACCTGCAGGCCGTCATCGGCAAGTATATCGAGGAGCACGACGCCATGAAGAAGAGCATCGAGCAGTTCCAGGCTCAGGCTGTAGAGCGCACCAAGAGCGAACTCATCGCTAAGGCTCGCGAGGTGAACGGTGTTAAGGTTATCACCGCCGTATTGCCTATGGAGCCGGCAGCTGCCAAGGACTTGATGTTCAAGCTCCGTCAGGCTGTAAGCGAGAACTTGCTTGCCGTCGTCGGCACAGTATCTCACGACAAGCCAATGCTGAACGTAGCAATGAGCGACGATCTCGTCAAGGACCACTCACTCAACGCTGGTCAGATGGTACGCGAGGCTGCCAAGCTCATCAAGGGCGGCGGCGGTGGTCAGCCCCACTTCGCCCAGGCTGGTGGCAAAGACAAGGACGGTCTGTCAGCAGCAGTAGATAAGGTAGTTGAGTTGGCTCAGCTGTAATAAGGATTTTAACAAGAAGCAATGCAATGAGCGTTGCTGAACATAATAAAAAGGAGGTTGAGCAGAAATAGCTCAACCTCCTTTTATTTTTGGAACTTATACACTTCCTTCTGGCATAATGCACGCAATGTAGTAAATAGGTAGATAAGTCACTCCATCCTTAACTTCCACATTCTTGGCATTCGACAATACAAAAGCCTGATGAATGTTATATTCCTTAATCTGCAGGAACTTATCCAATGCGCTATGCACCTGATAATCTTTGCCAGACTTTATCTCCAGTGGAAGAACAGACAGATTGACCATGTCGTCGATGAGATAGTCCACCTCGCCTGTTTTCTTGTTGTCGTAATAATAAAGGTTGAATCCGTGTGCGCGTAATTCCTGCGCCACAACCGTCTCATAGACAGAGCCAAGATTGATGCTTGCCATGTCGTCCATAATGGCCTTTATGTTTGTGCCATAGAAAATGCCTGTCAGAATGCCCACGTCGTTCATGTACAGCTTAAGAAGATTTTTTCCACTATTTTCTATTAATGGGAAACTCGGCTTGCTTATAGCTTTCACTTCCAAGGCAATGCCTGATGATATGAGATAGTCAAACTCCTCAACATAATCGCTCATACGTTTGCCTTTCTTGTCTTCTATGTCTTTGGCAATCACCCGTTTCTTCTTGTTCTCCAAGTTTGAGGGAATCATACTGTAGATACGTTGTATTTTCAAACGGTTATGCGTCTCCTCATATCTTGCTGCGTCCACACCATACAAATGGTGTATGTTGTTCTGTATGTTCCTTACGGTAGTGATGTTTTTAGTGTTGACAAATTCTTTAACAGCATCCGGCAAACCTCCCACAAGTAGATATTTCTTGAATAGGTCGAGCAATTTGTTGTGAATTGCATCCGGCATTTGTTTGCGTTCGGCAAAATTCCGATGCATAGTGTCCAACACCAACTGTCCTACACCATTGGCAATAAGAAATTCCTCGAAATCCATAGGATACATGTGTTTGATGATGATGCTGCCTAATGGAATTGACGATGTTATTTTAAGAGTTACGCCAAGAAGAGAGCCACTGGCTATATAAGTGAACTTGTCGTCTTCGCGCAAAAACTTCAACAATGTCAGGAGATGGTCGTAAGCCTGTATTTCGTCAATGAAGATAAGCGTGTCTTGCTTGCTTCCCATTCTGTCGCCTGCAACAGAACTTAACGCAAGATAGAAATCATCCTTGGTTCTTGCATCAGCAAAAATTCGGTCGCCCAACTTGTCTGTCTCCATATTTATCTCGATATAGTTAGAAAAAAGTTTCTTTCCAACTTCTCTAATTATATACGACTTTCCAATCTGGCGTGCACCATCAATAACCAGAATCTTGTCAGTTCTTGATTGTAAGTGACTTACAATGTCGTTTTCTATTTTACGGTATAGCATAATTACACTTTTCTTGTTATATAACTATTGCAAAAATACACTTTTCCTATGAAATATACAAGCGAAAAATACACTTTTCCTATGAAAATGGCAGGCTAAAACTACACTTTTCCGATTCTGTCAATGGATTATATTGTATTTATCACATTTTTTCCTTTTCTTTTCAGTCTTCTTATTTGACAACATTTATTATCTTTGTAGTCAAATAAGAAAAAAAATACAACCGTTACAAAATATTGATTTGTGTGAGAGGTTGTAGGTTGTTTATGTAAGAAGAAAAATCAATATTTGAAATAGAATGTTCTACGAACTTATAAGAAAGAAACGTAACGAGTGGCTGCAATCTGCCGACTGCACCATACGCCCCATGCTCCAATACATAGAGCAGAGGGGAAAAATGCGTGACGCCCAAGTCGAAGCTATAAAAACATACCTATATCTAAAGATAGCCTGTAAGGGAAAGCCGCTCTATAAATTGTTCATAGAGGGATATTTCAACGACACGGAGACAAACACAAAGGAACTTACTGTAGAAACTCGAAATGTACTTGAAACCAACAAGGCTGCATTGGCCCTGTTTCAATATTCATGCTTGAAGGACCGAAATGGACGTCAGCTTGCTCCAGAGTTGGAGCAGTTCATACGTCATCATGCCACAGAAGTGGACTACGAGCAGACGTTGCTTGACATATTCTATGGTGTGACCTATACCGACTATCTCTTCTCGCTTCCAATGGGTGCCGGCAAGACTTATCTGATGGCAGCCTTCATATATATCGACCTATACTTTGCCCAGAACGAACCTGACAATCCCGTATGGTCGCACAATTTCTTGATTCTTGCTCCGTCGGCTCTAAAGTCGAGCATCATACCAAGTCTTAAGAATATTCGCGAGTTCGACCCTTCATGGATATTCTCAGAGGTTGAGGCGCAGAAGTTCAAACGACTTGTGAAGTTTGAAGTACTCGACGAGCAGAAGTCTGGCAGCAAGAGCAATATCGTGCGCAACCCTAATGCCCAAAAGATAAACACCCATCTGTATGGCAACAATGTAATGGGCATAGTGGCACTTACTAATGCAGAGAAAGTTATACTTGACCGTATGGACAACACGGCGAGTGATGCAAAGGCTTTCACCCCTGAGGAGCTGAAGAAGTGTGACATAGCCAACGAATTGCGCTCTGTTATAGGCAAGATACCACATCTGTCGGTGTTTATTGACGAGGTGCACCATGCTACCGACGGCGATATAAAGCTGCGCAAGGTAGTGACAGCCTGGGCTACAGAAAACCACAGTTTCTGCAACGTTTTAGGTTTCTCCGGCACGCCTTATCTTGACAAGGCTGAGAGGACAACGATAGGTGGCACATTCACAATAAAGAACACTAATATCAGTAATGTTGTTTATTACTATCCGCTAATGGACGGTATAGACAACTTCTTGAAGCGTCCGGATGTGAAACATGTAGACATATCGTCCGAGGAGATTCTTCAAAGTGGAGTGCGCGAATTCCTGAACACTTATAAGGACACCGTATATGCTGATGGCACATGTGCAAAGCTTGCCATATATTGCGGTAAGATAGCCACACTCGAAGACAATGTTTATCCTCTTGTGGCAGAGATAGCCACAGAGTATGGGCTTAATCCTGCTGAGGTGATTCTGCGTAGGCACAAGGGCAATACCAAATATCCCGAGCCAGAAGGTTCGGAGGCAATGTTTGCTGCGCTGTCGTCGCCTCTTAGTAGGGTGCGCATTGTGTTGTTGGCACAGATAGGCAAAGAGGGATGGGATTGTAAGAGTCTCACAGGTGTAATATTGCCGCACGAGGGAGCTTGTCCTAACAATATGGTGCTGCAAACCACATGCCGTTGTCTGCGCCAAGTGATAAAGGGAGAGCGTGAGACGGCTCTTGTATGGCTGAACAAATCGAATGCCGACAAGCTTAACAAGGAACTCAAGCAGCAACAGAACATCACGCTCAGCGACTTCAGCAGCAAGCCACCAGTGGAGACTAAACATATAGAGCGGTTCGTGCGCAAAGAAGTTCCGTCTATCGACTTCTATCAGATACGTGTGCAGTATAGAACCATCGTCAAGGAATCGCAACCTAATACTGCGGCACGTCTTGCCGACCCCGACATTCTGCGCAAAAAAGACAAGGCTCTTGTCACTATTCAGAACATGGAAGGACAAGTGACTGGTTATGACGAGATTCTTGAAGGCAATGCCGAGCAACTGTCCTTCAGATGGTGGCTGCATACTATTATGCGCGAATCGTTTGGCATGCTTTCCATAGCCAAACTCATGGAGCATGAGCCACGCCTTAGAGCCATCTACGACGAGACACATGCAAGTGCTGAGTACGACCATTGCAAGATACGCTCGATGATACGCAAAGCCTTTGTGCCTAAGCGCGACTTCAGCATTGTTGAGGAGGTTGTGCCCGACGAGGCAAGCATACTGTCGCTTGAGCATCTTAAAGCCATCGATGTGGCAGACCTAAGCCTTGTCTATCCTAAGGAGGAGTACGTGAGGGAGATACTCGATTGGGACGCACATCCTGAAAAGGGAGAAATTGCTGCCAAGGACTTGGAGATGATAGAGACGATGAAGAAGATACCTGGCATACCTCAAGAGGCTATTGATGCGGCTATGATTGGAATACAATCAAAAGTGCCCAACGACCCGCATCCGGAGCGCACTCAGACATATCAGTATCTGCCTTATCGCTTTGACAGCAGTCTTGAGCTGGAGTATTTCACTAAGGCTTTGCTTGTGATGATGAAAGACCGCAACCTTGAATACTATTTCAATGGCGACGACACGCTGACAGAGTTCAAGATACGCACATACCGCAAGACGGCAAGTGGCCATTGGCAATACGACGGACTGTATGTGCCCGACTTCCTAATGGTGAGCCGTACGGCAGAAGGTGGAATCGACCGTATCTGTATCATTGAGACCAAGGGCGAAGGCTATGCGCCAAAGTTCAAGGATAGGTTGAAGTTCATGCAAGACACCTTTGTGCCTAAAAACAACGAACAGTATGGACGAAACCGTTTCCGTTTCCTCTATCTTAAGGACACTGATGGTCATGAGGAGCGAGTAAAGAAAACAATAGAAATGATAAACGAATTTTTCAAATAAGCAATACAATGGCAATAAGATATATACCATATTATCCTGACACTCTGCAAGGACAAGCTCGTCTTGACAACTTTGTACGCACCAACCGTATGCTCTTTTATAAGGACAACGACCAGGTTAAGACTCGCGTGCAGCGAGGTATGCCTCTATACGAGGTGAGCGCGAAAGAAACTGTAGGCACGAACGACAAAGGCAATATAGTGATGCACGGCGAGTGTCTCTCTACCTGTGCCTACTTGAAAGACAAAGGCATAGAGGTGGACCTTGTTTATATTGACCCTCCTTTTGCTTCGGGTGCCGATTATGCCAAGAAAATCTACATACGCCGCAATCCTTTGGTGCAAAAGGCTATAGCTGAGGCTGAACAGCAACTCGACAATAGCGATATGCTCGCATTTGAGGAGAAAATGTATGGCGACATCTGGGATAAGGAACGTTACCTCAACTGGATGTATGAGAATCTTATGGCGATAAAGGCGGTAATGAGCGATACCGCAAGCATTTATGTGCATCTGGACTATCATATAGGACATTACGTCAAGATTCTTATGGATGAGATTTTCGGAGAGGAGAATTTTAGAAATGAGATAATTTGGAAAAGAAGTACAGCGCATAGTGATTCAGAATATTATGGTAATAACTTTGATATGATTTTCTTCTATACCAAATCATCTACTTCAGTTTTTAATACTGTATATCAGGACTATGAAGATGAATATTTGGCACGCTTTAGCCAAAGCGATTCTGACGGAAGGAAATGGGACAGTGGAAACCTAACAGCAAAAGGATTGCAAGGTGGTGGATATGACTATGAGTACAAAGGTTGTCGTTCGCTTTGGCGTATGCCATTAGAAACAATGAAAAGACTTGATGCTGAAGGACGCTTACACTTTACAAAAAATGGTGGTATTCGTTCTAAAGTTTATATGGATGAATTACCTGGTATGCCTGCTCAAGCTTTATGGACTAATATCAACCCCGTCAACTCTCAAGCCGATGAGCGTGTCGACTATTCCACTCAAAAGCCCGAATCCCTCCTTGAGCGTATCATAAAAGCCTCAAGCAACGAAGGAATGCTTGTGGCCGATTTCTTTGGAGGTAGTGGTGTTACCGCTGCTGTGGCTCATAAACTTGGTCGTAGGTTTATTCACAACGACGTCAACATTAATAGCATTCAGACAACGCGCGACCGTTTGGTAGGTGTTGGAGCTGAATTCACTATGATGGAGATTAGGGATGGCGTGAGTCTTTTCCGTAATCCCGTGCAGACAATGGACAAACTCGTAAAGCTTATTCCAGGGCTTAATACGGATGCTAATCTCGATAAGCGTTTTTGGGCTGGTAGTATATTTAGTAGTCAAAACGGACAAATGCCTGTTTATCTGCCCAACCTGCTGGACAGCAGCTGTAGGGTGATGGACACTACTGAGATGAATCATATAATACGCGAGGCTTTGCCCGACCTCAGCAACGATGTAAAACATGTCATTGTATATTACATTGATGTAGAAGACATGGAGGCTCTTAATCAGTTTATACACGACGAGAACACTCAGACTGATATAGAGATAGAACTGCGCGACCTGAAACAGATACTTGATGAAGTTGTTATGGAGGATGAGGCCACATGGACGCTCTCAGAAGTACAGGTGGAGCTGTTCACTAAATGGCAAGTGAAGATGCTCACATTCCATAGCGATTACGTAATGAAGAAGATAGAGGCTTTCAATCTGAAGGCCAACCAACAGCACACCAAGAAAGTGGCTGACGGCAAGAAATCTACATTCAAGCCTATCGAGATAAGCGACGAGGGACTGGAATGTATAGAGTGGCTTTCGGTAGACTGCACCTCGGCACAAAAAGATGCGCCTTGGCATAGCGATGTGGAGGTCAGGATAGAGAAGACTGGTACTGTGACTATAAACGGTAACAAGACTCGCGACCTTTGGGATGCCACTATTATTTCGGAAGATAAGCCTTTGCGCCTAAAGGTGCGCAATATTTGCGGTGACGAGACAGTCTTTATCTTATAGACAGTATCTTATGAAGAAAACAGCTTATTCGTTGGTTTTATGAATGGCACAAAACTATCAATCTGAAAATGCAGTAAAATAAAAAAGGTTGAGGGTGTGTCAAAATAGGAGTTAGAGGAAGTTAAGAAGAAGTTAATCCATCTACGATGGATGGAAGTTAACAGACAAATGCTTTATTTTCAGCAATTTATACATATGTCCGCTAACTTCTGTTAACTTCGGGCGAAGCCCAAACTTCTTTTAACTTCAATTTTGACACACCCTCCACCTTTTTTCCTTAATGTATCTGCAACATCACAACACGTCAACTGAGACGTAGCTGTTCAACCCGAACTACTATTCCAGCGGCTCTGTCTTCAGCTCCACCACTCCACCCGTAGCTGGGTCGAGGATGATGTGCGATGTAAACTTCTTGCCGAACAAGGCGCCATTGAGGCGCTCTACTGTGCCGAACTGTGCAGCATCGGTCTCGTAATAGCCTAAGGGCTTGCCTTCGGCTGTAGCAAGAGTGAGACGGATGTGTCCAGGACGGGCTACGCTGAGATTGAAGTCATCCTTAATCTTTGCTACTTCTGCAGGAGTTTCTGGCAACTCTTTAGACACGCCGGTGTCCTCAACATTAGCGTAAATAGGTTCGCCCGAGTAGTCGTCGGCAGCACAAAGTCCGAAGCTCTTAGAGAAGCGGAACACAACGGGACGCAAATTGTCCTTGGTGGGGACGAAGCTGATGACTGTAGCAGTAGTGTCGACAACGGTAGTGCCCTGGAAGAGCTGCATCAGTGCAGCCTCTTGAGTGGCAAGCTGGCTGTACATGAGGCGCAGCTGCTCGCCATCCTTCGGCATGAAGTCAGCCTCGCCACGCGACAGCAGCGAGCGCGAATCGCGTATGTCGTAAATCTCCTGAGCTACGAGCTGAGCCATCTTTGGCATATTGCCGGCTGAGAGAATGTCCTGACTCATATAGTCGCGCGGATTGAGCGGAGCCTTGCGTGGAGCTGCAACGAAAGCAGCGGGACCCTTGGCACGAGGCGCCTTGGTATTGATAGCAAGCAACGAACCGTCGGGAGCACAATCTACCGAGAACACGCTGCGCTTCTTGTCGATAGCCACCGTATACTGACGGTCGGCATCAGCACGACCCTCCGAACTGAACGACACGCCTACAATACGATAGGATGTATGGCGAGTGTTGACGCCTGCCTTACCGAAATACAACTGCGAGAAACCAGCAAGCTGTCCCGGCTCGGTGACTGTCTTCTCGACAAGCACCTGCATACGCACTGCTGTCTTGGGCAGCGAATACGACAAACCGTCAACGGGCTTGTCGCCACCAGCCATAGCCGACGTTGCGGCTAAGGCCGAGAGTAATAGTGTTGATAATATCTTCATATCTACTTGTATCTTGTTAACTTGTATCTTGTCTACTCGTATTTTGTCAATACAATGCCTTGAAAGCATCGGGCAGCGCAGCGATGATGTCGCTTGCCACGAGCGACTCCTTGCCTACACGCTGCGCGGCTATGTCGCCAGCCAGTCCGTGCAGATACATACCCACGACGCAGGCATTCTTGCGCGAATAGCCACGAGCCAGAAGTCCGGTGATAATGCCCGTAAGCACATCGCCGCTACCAGCTGTAGCCATGCCCGAATTGCCAGTGGTGTTAAACATTACGCTTCCATCGGGCATGCACAATGCGGTATAATGACCCTTGAGCATAATGTATGCTCGCAGATTCTCAGCCATGTCGCGTGCAACCGCCAGACGCTCACCCTCGCTGTGGCTTGCTGTACCAGCCAAGCGGTCGAGCTCGCGCGGATGCGGAGTCATTATCATGTTGTCGGGCAGCTGACTTATCCACATGCCATGCGAGCCGAGCATGTTGAGGGCATCGGCATCAAGCACTACAGGACACTGCGTCTGCTGCAACTGCGACATCAACGCAAGTGCCGAACCTTCGTCGCGACCCAATCCCGGACCGATGCCTACGGCATTATACTCCTCGGTAGATATTGCCTCAGAGTAGTAGTTCTCGCTGTCGGGATGGACTATCGCCTCTGGCACCGACATCTGCATTATAGCGTAGTTGCAACGCGGTGTAAGCGTAGTCACCTTGCCCACCCCACTGCGTATACATGCACGTGTGGCAAGTACAGCGGCACCAGCCATGCCTTCGCTTCCAGCTATGAGCAGCGCACTGCCCATCATGCCTTTATGGGCGAAGTCGTCACGATGAAGCATCATCTGGCGCACAAGGTCAGCCTCAACAGTAGAGTAGGCTGAGGGGATGCTCTTGATATATTCTTTCGACAGACGTATGTCAAGCACACGCACCACACCAAGATACTGCTGGCAGTCGGCAAAGAACATGACAAGCTTCTTCATTTGCAGGGTCAGCGTCACGTCGGCACGTACCACTGCCTTGTGCGATACGCCGATGTTATCCTCAGTCATAAGACCCGACGGAACGTCTATGCTCACAACACGTGCCGGCGACTGATTGATGTATTTCACAAGCGAAGCAAAGCCTCCCTCCAATGGTTTGTTAAGTCCAGAACCGAAGAGTCCGTCGATGATAAGTGTCTGTTCGGTGAGCTTGGGCGGATCGAAATTGGTTGACACCTCGGTGAAATGGTGTATCAAGCCATCGTTGATAAGACGGTCGCGATTCTTGGCACACTCGTCCGATAGATGTCCATGCACGTTAAACAGATAAACGTCAACAGTATAGCCTTTCTCGACAAGCATGCGCGACACAGCCAATGCGTCGCCGCCGTTGTTGCCGGGACCGGCAAACACCACAACGGGAGTGCCCTGAGGCCACTGCTGCTGGATGGCTGCAGTGATGGCACGCGCAGCACGCTCCATAAGGTCGATCGACGCAATAGGTTCATGCTCGATTGTGTACTTGTCGAGCTCGCGTATCTGCGCTCCAGTAAGTATCTTCATATCTATACAGTATTATTTTTACATTTTGTGATTGTGCAAAAATACAAAAATAAAAGGAAATAGTAGCCATAACAACAGGAAAATGGCCACAAAATGATGTATTACGAAACGTAAAGGCACAAAAAAAGGGGCTCCGCTGAGTCCCAACCTTTGTTAACCTTAAATCTAATACCATGAAAAACAATGCAAAGTTACGCTCATTTTGCGATACGGCAAATTTTTTATTACAATTTTATGTTAACGAGCACATTTTCAAAGTATTTTATTGATTTGTATCAACTAGTTTGCAATATTTGTTGTATATTTGCAAAAGATAAACTGCATCCAGGCTATTGAAGCCTTTTTCATTACGCTTTGCTGCAATATCAATGTACTAAAAAACAGAAAACGTGTACAATGAAAAATATGAACACGACAACAAAACAACTGCTTGAGGCTACAATAATAGCATGTATAGCGGTCGTAACCATAGCCTTACTGGTATGCAATCCAAAGCAAAGCAATAACGATATGGCGCAAAACGGCAACATGCGGTGGCTCGACGATTCTATTGCAGCACTCGCTCCGTCAGCTCTGCAAGCCATAGAGCGTGGCATGAACGAGGCTGACGACAGCACAACATACTACGAATACGTGCTGCGAAAGGCCCTCTACTACAGCCTGACCGAGCGCCCCGAACGTGCCGACACGCTCATCGACCGTGTAACTGCATTCGTAATGCACCAGGACGACGGCTATTACGCCATCAACGGAACATGCCTCTCGCCACGCCTCAACTCGCTTATAGCCGGCGCAAAGGCTTGCCAAGCGGCGCGCGACATGAGTTGTCATCGCGACCCGCGACACATTGTATCACTCTACAACGACACTTATCAGCTGCTGCTCAATAGCGACAGCAAGCACAACTTGCCCAAGACGTGCGCCAATATGGCTGATGCCTACCTGCAATGCAACGACCTGCCCAACGCTGCAAAATGGTACCGACGTGCCCTGTTTCTTGTTGACTCATTGAATCTGCCGCAGAAAGAGAACGTTACGCTGTATATGGGACTGGCGCAGATATACCTTACGCTGCACGACTATAACAAGGCGAAGCTGTACTACGAACGCACTGAGCCTCATCTGAAAGAAATGTCGCCGGCTATGCAGGCGTACTTCATCAACAATCTGGGCAACTTTTACTACTACCAAAAAGACTATGACAATGCGCTGAAGACATTCCTGCGCATGAAGAAGATGCTTGAAGAGCACAGGATGATACGTACGTTCGACATGTATCTGTGCAAGATAAATCTTGCCGATGTGTATCTGAACCTCAACCGACTGGCCGAAGCAACAAAGATGCTTGACGAGGTGGAGCCGTTCTTCCGCTCCACTGGCGACAACACATCTATATACTACTGCAACACCATACGATTTGGTATTGCTATAAGGTCGGGACATATGGACGAAGCAAGACGCATGATAGAGGCTGACACTGACGAGTCGCTGATACCTAACAGCTTGGTGAACATACGCAAGAGATATAAGCGCAAATACTATGAGCTGTCCGGACAGTATGATAAGGCGTACGCTATGCTCAAACAGACAATGTTCACAAACGACTCTATCGAGAGCGACCTCTCGAAAATGCGTACTGCCGACATCATGGCACAATTCACCAACGACACCCTGCGCCTGCACCACGACCTGGCTATAGAGCATAAGAACACCGAAATACAGAGCGTGAGACTCGTCAGCTCACTGGCAATCTCGTTTGCCATCATGCTCGCAATGCTACTTATTCTGTGGTATTTGTATCTGCGCAAACGCCGATTTAAGGTGCAACTGCAAATGATGAACCTTAAACTTGACAATATACGCAACCGTATCTCGCCACACTTTATGTTCAACGTGCTCAACAACCGTATCATAAAGTCGGGCGTGAAGGAGGCCAACGAACTGACCGAACTGGCACAACTAATACGTGCCAATCTCGACATGTCGAGCACACTGGGTGCAATACTGTCGCAGGAACTAGAATTTGTGAAGCAATATGTTCGCGTGCAGAGCTATCTGATGGGCGACGACTTTAAGTTTGAGGTGGACATAGCACCCAATATAGACACCGACCAGGTAAAGATTCCGTCGATGTTCATACAGATTATTACAGAAAACTCCATAAAACACGGTTTGAGAAACAAGGAGGGCAGCAAGTTGCTGCGCATCGCCGTAACGCAAGAACATAACGAAACGGTGATAAAAGTGACAGACAACGGACCGGGATTTAATCCTGCTACGCTGCGCCGAAAAACCGGACTGAATATAATAACACAAAGCATTGCTGTTATTAACTTCAGAAACAATGAAAAAATAAGATTCGCAATAAAGAATATCTATAGCGATGACGGCAAGCAAACAAACGGATGCGAAGCCACACTGAGAGTACCAAAGGGTATCAAAATAGAGTGAACTTTTAAATAAAACCAACTTTACAAAACTGACAGACTATATGGACATATTAATAATAGACGACGACCGACAGGCTGCTGAAGTACTAAAAAAGAAGCTGACTGAATACAACGAAATGAACGTTGTAGGTATGGCATACAACGGAATGGACGGATTGCAACTATTCAACGAGTGCAAGCCCGACCTAATATTTCTGGATGTAGACATGCCCGATATATCTGGCATAGATTTTCTGGAGCGTATCGAGGCACGCCCCAGCAATCACTGTCGAGTGATAATGTACACGGCTCACAGCAAATATATGCTGTCGGCATTCCGCAATAAGGCATTCGACTATCTACTTAAACCCATCAACGATGCCGAACTGCGCATCATTATACGAAGGGTTTGTATAGACACTAATTATGAACAGCCACAAACACAACAAGCTACAAGCACTACTGCCCCACCGACAATAATCGGCGACGGCATTGCACGACGCAATGACGGCAAATATATAGTATACACAAATGCTGTAGACTTCAGGTTGGTGGATATAAACGATGTAGGACTGTTTGCCTACAATAGCGACTTGCGTGTTTGGGAATTGACACTGGCAGGCGAAAAAGACCCTATCCGACTGAAGCGCAACGTCAACAGCGACACGATTCTGGCTCTCAACGACACACTGGTGCGCGTGAGCCAAAAGCATGTTATAAATATCAGCTATCTGATGGAGGTGACCGACAATACGTGCCGATTCTACCCTCCATTCAACAAACTGGATAACGTGAAGGTGGGACGCTTCTTCCGCAAGAAACTGATTGACCGCTTCAGCAGTTTGTAACAGCCTACCTTACATATTATTATACAAGAGCTATACCGTTGTCGGTGATATTAATCAGTCGACGACGGTATAGATCGCCTATGGCACGCTTGTACACCTTCTTGCTCACCTGGAAGCGACGCTTTATGTCCTCGGCATCGCTGCGGTCGCCAAGGTCGCACACACCACCATTGTCTTTAAGATACTGCAGCAGGGTTTCGGAGAAATCGAGTGTCTGCTGACGACCTGTAGGCTGAAGCGTAACGTCTATTTTGCCGTCGGGACGCACCGTGTTGATATATCCCTTCACACGGTCGCCGGTGTGCAGATAGCGGAACACCTGGTCTTCGTAAACAAGTCCGGGATAGCAGTTGTCGATTATCACCTTAAATCCCATCTCGGTCTTCTGCCACACCAATAGGTCTACCTCCTGACCGTGGTTGTAGAAAGGATGACGCTCGGCAAAATAGCGCTCCACCTTGGCAGATGCCACAATGCGGTAGCTCTCCTCGTCGATGTGTACATGCACGATGTAGCTCTCGCCCTTCTGCATGCGCTTCTTCTGCTCGCGGAACGGACAGAAGATGTCTTTCATCAGTCCCCAGTTGAGGAATGCGCCATACTCGTTGACCCACGAAACCTCCAAATAAGCGAAGTCGCCCACCTTGCAAAGCGGATGCTCGGTAGTAGCAACGGGACGCTCCTCCTGGTCGAGATAGACAAACACTTCGAGCTCGTCGCCCGGCTTCACACCCTCTGGTACATAACGCTTGGGCAATAATATCTCGCCCTCATTGCCGCCGTCGAGGTACAATCCGAAGTCTACCTCCTTCACAACGGTCATCTTATTGTAATCGCCAAGTTTTATCATAAAGTTCTATTTGTAAACAGTTAAACAATTAATTAGCTATAGGACTGCAACAATACAACATGTTGAAAGCCCTAATAGTTTATAGACCGAAATGCAATAGCTCAACAAATGCGGGCTGAAAGCCCAATAATCACATAGCCCAGGGCAACGCCCTGGGTAAGAGAACAAGCACAATCTTGCGCCCTGCAAGGGCAAAAGCTCTTATCATCAATGCTTTTGCCCTTACAGGGCGCATTGTTATTTGGAATTAATCTCCCCAGGGCGCTGCCCTGGGCTATGTACTTCTGCCCCTTCGGGGCGTACTGCTTGTGTCCCAATTGCCTTATCCTTGTTAAACTAGTCTATTATTACACTATATCGTTCTTCACTTCACTTTCCTCTGCATCCTTAATCTGTCCGTCCTCAATATGTATGGTGCGGTCGGTGATGCTTGCCAGATGCTCGTCGTGAGTGACGATGACGAAGGTCTGACCAAAGCGGTCGCGCAGGTCGAAGAAGAGCTGATGGAGTTCGGCCTTGTTCTTTGAATCGAGCGAACCGGACGGTTCGTCGGCAAAGACTACAGCAGGATTGTTGACGAGGGCACGTGCCACTGCCACACGCTGCTTCTCGCCGCCCGACAGTTCGGCAGGCTTGTGCGAAGCGCGGTCGGCAAGTCCCATGAACTCGAGCAGTTCCATGGCACGCTGCTTAGCCTCCGACTGGCTCTTGCCACCAATAAAGGCAGGTATCATCACGTTCTCAAGAGCTGTAAACTCGGGCAGAAGCTGATGAAACTGGAACACAAATCCTATATGACGGTTGCGGAAATCACTCAACTTCTTTGTAGAAAGGCTGCGCACGTCTACTCCATCGACAACTATCTCGCCGCTGTCGGGGCTGTCGAGCGTACCCATTATCTGCAACAATGTTGTCTTGCCAGCACCACTCGGTCCGACAATGCTCACCACCTCGCCCTTATTGATGTGGAGGTCGATGCCCTTAAGCACCTGAAGCGAGCCGAAACTCTTAGTTATTCCTTTAATGTCAATCATATTGAGTTTTGAATTTTGAGTTTTGAATTCTGAATTGTTCTCGGCTACGCCTGCAATTTTGAATTATTCATTTTTGAATTTTCAATTACAATTTTCTCTTTATCCACTTGCCAATGGTCTCGTATGCACTCTGATCCTCGGTGTGCTGCGGCTGTGCAAACGTCATCTCGTCCATTGCATCGCCGTGCTGGTCGGGGAATATAATCATTATGTTGGTACCTGAGAAGTGGCGTGTTATCTCGTCGGGCAGGAACTCCAGTGCGTTCTTGTACGACACGGTGCCCTTGCGCGCGGTGACTACCACAAACAGATTGTCAGGCGATATTGAAGCTGCCAGATTGGGCATCTCCGCCCAGTGAGCCATCTTCATGTACGACACACGCATGTCGTGGTGGCGGCTGAGTACATAGTTCTTTATCAGCGGCAGCACATCCTCACGACCGAAAAACTCGGTGTGGCACTCCAGATTAGAACCAAGTCGGCACAGACGCTCAAGCCAGCGGTAGAAGCCCGGCTCAAACTGTGCTCGCGAAGGCACTGCTACCTGTATGCGTCGTATCGTGGTGAGCGGCTGTGTGAGTCGCGCCATGATAATCTGACTGTTGAGTCCGTTGAACAGACTCTGATGAAACTCGCCCCAGAACTTCTGCGACACCTCAGGGTGCATGTGCATACCGATGAGAATCTCGGTGGCACGGAATTCCTTGTAGGCATGGCGTATGCCGTTGGCAATGTTGGCTGCGACTCGTACCTGGGTCTGCATGTGTATGTCGGTGGCAGCCGAATACTGTGCCATGCGCTCCAGCAATCGCTGTCCTTGCTCCTGATTGCGTGGCATGTCATCGTCGTCGTACACCACATTGAGTCCTACAAACTGCGTATTGTTCTTAGGATTGCGCATCATCATGGCAAGATTTACCAGACGCTGGGCATACTCGAGATACTTCATCGGTATAAGCACCTTCTCCTCGCTGTTGGACGCAGTGCTGTCTTCAGGCATCTCCTTGTCGCGCAGGGTTATCTGCTGGGCAGAGCGCTCGGTGACTATGGTGGAGATGATACACGTGAAGAGTATCATTATAACCACACCGTTGAGCATATCGTCGGTGACGAGCGGCACGCCCGGCTCTACCTCCATCTTCATGCCCACCATCAGCATGGCAATGGCACCGGCTGCGTGGGCTGACGTGAGGCCGAACATCATATTGCCCGACGACAACGGCAGACGAAACAGCTTTGCGGCTATGTAGGCGGCTAATGCCTTGCCCACCGTTCCGAATACTACAATCATTATCACTACGCCCACTATACCGCCTCCGGCAAAGAGCAGTCGGAGATTGATGAGCATGCCAACTCCTATAAGGAAGTAAGGGATGAAGAGCGCATTGCCTATAAACTCAATGCGATTCATCAAAGGCGACACGTGTGGTATGAAACGGTTGAGGATGAGTCCGGCAACGAAGGCTCCGAAGATGCCCTCCAGTCCTACTGCCTCACTAAGGGCTGCACTCATGAAGAGCATCGACATGACGAAGATGAACTGCATGACGGCATCGCTATAACGACGCAGAAACCATCGCGCCAAACGTGGGATGAGCAATGCCATCAGAACGCAATAGCCAACGAACTTGCCCACAAACAACAACCAGAACATCACGCCGGTATTGCCGCCGTACGATGCCACGATAGCTGCCAGCGACACAAGAGCCATCAACAGCGATATCATCGACGAACCTACCGACAGCGTGACGCTGGGCTTGCGCTGCAATCCGTATCTGCCCACAATGGGATAGGCTATCAACGTGTTGGAAGCCATGATACATCCCAACAACAGCGAGGCAAGCACCGAATAGTGCAGCACCGTGATGCACGCCACGTATGTCATGACAGACGGCACGGCAAAGGTGAGCAGTCCGAACACGCCGAAGCGCCCCTTGTTGCGCCGTACGCCCTCGATGTCCATCTCAAGCGACGCAAGAAACATTATATAGTAGAGTCCTACCTTGCCAAACAGCTCGAACGAGTCGTCGCGCACCAGTATGTTAAAACCATACTGACCCACTGCCACTCCTGCCAACACCATTCCGATGATGTGCGGAATGCGAAGCTTGCCCATCACAATCGGGGCAAAGAGGATTATGAGCATCACCACAAAGAAGATGAGTGTGGGGTCGGTTATTGGGAAACAACTGGCTATATCGGTCATATCGGCTTGTGTTTGAGTTTATATCATGGGGCGCTTTTGTTTTTAATAATGTAGCTATATCTTTTGCAAGAATAGTGCAAAGTTACGGAAAATCCATCTAAAACATTCATAAAGCGGATTAAACTTGACGAATGGATACAAAAAAAGCGGACAAGTTTTTAACTTGTCCGCTTGTCGGTGTGGGCGTTGACGGATTCGAACCGCCGACCCTCTGCTTGTAAGGCAGATGCTCTAAACCAGCTGAGCTAAACGCCCGATTGCTTTATTCATCGTTCTTAGCAGTATTGCTTAGTTCTTTAAAGCGAGTGCAAAGGTATAGCATTTTGGCGAAACCTCCAAATGTTTTGGCAACTTTTTTCAAGAAAAATCAAAAAAAATGAAGAAAAGAAGGTTTTTAGGGGTAAAAACGGGGTAAAACAGTGATAATTCTCCCAAATTCCACAATAATTATATAAAAGGGGCGTTATACGAATGTGTTTAAACGCGTACATATATATATAATAGCCACAATGATGCTTACGCTTGTCTCCCAACGGAGCCATGCGCAGTACGACGTGGCATTCAGCCATTACTTCGACATGGAGCCGTCGTTCAATTCTGCCTCGGTTGGCAAGCAGTCGAAACTGAACGTATCGGCGGCTTACGCAATGGACTTTGCCGGATTCAAGCACAACCCTCGCACCATGTACGTGGGAGCGGATATGCCTCTGTATTTTCTCAAATCGTATCACGGCGTGGGACTACAGTTTATGAACGACAAAATCGGACTGTTCACCCATCAGCGACTCGCCATGCAGTACGCCTTCCGACTCAAGATGTTCGGCGGACAACTGGCAGCGGGCATATCTGCCGGACTGCTAAGCGAGACGTTCGACGGAACCAAAGTGGACCTTGAAGACTCGAGCGACCCGGCTTTCTCATCGTCGAAACTCGACGGCAACTCGATTGACCTCGGTGCGGCGCTATACTATACTCACAAGAACTGGTATGCGGGATTGTCAGTACAGCACCTCAACTCGCCGCTCATCAATCTTGGCGACAAGAACGAATTGCAGGTAGATGCCACATATTATCTCACGGGCGGATACAACATACGATTGCGCAACCCTTTCGTTACGATTAAGCCCTCGTTCATTGTACGTACGGATGCAACGGCATGGCGCGCCGACATAACGGGGCGCGTTGTCTATACCAACGACCGCAAGATGATGTACGGAGGCGTGAGCTACTCACCTACCAATTCGGTGACGTTTCTCGTAGGCGGACGTGTTCACGGAGTGCTGCTGGGCTACTCTTACGAGATGTACACGTCGGGCGTCAATCCCGGCAACGGCAGTCACGAACTATACGTGGGCTATCAGGTAGACCTCAACTTAGGCAAGAAAGGACGCAATCTGCACAAGAGCGTGAGGACGCTGTGAGAATGTTGAATGTTGAGTGTTGAATGTTGAATTGGTCGGCTTCGCCGATTAGGAATTGTTCAATTTTGAATTAGCAAGGCTCAAAAAGGCCCAGAAAGGCCCAGCAAAGGCTCAGTAAAAGATTAATAACACAAAATAGATGAATACAAGAAAAAGCATATTGATTACGGGCATCGTGGTGTTCACCATGATACTCAGCGGTTGCTTCGGCGGCAAAATGGCTACGTCGGGCGGACGCGGAGGCGAAGTTGTAGGCGTAGGTGGACGCAGCTTTGCCGAACCTACACCTTACGGCATGGTGAAAGTGCCGCGCGGATACCTGCACATGGGCATCGATGCCCAGGACTCGCTGTGGGGCAAGCAGACACCTGTGAAGGACATCTCGGTGGACGGATTCTGGATGGACGAGACCGAAGTGACCAACTCAAAGTACAAGCAGTTCATCACGTGGGTGCGCGACAGCATTATACGCACACGTCTTGCCGATCCGCAGTATGGCGGTGACGAGACATATATGATTACTGAAGACCGCTACGGCGAACCCGTCACTCCGCACCTCAACTGGAAGAAGCCTCTGCCACGCAAACCCAACGAGGACGAGTTGCGCGCCATAGAGAGCGTGTACACCCACAACCCTATCACGGGCGAGAAGATGCTCGACTATCGTCAGCTCAACTACCGCTACGAGGTGTACGACTATACTGCAGCCGCTCTGCGACGCAACCGTCTGCGCCCTGAAGAACGTGTGCTTAACACCGACATTCAGATCGACCCGAACGAGGTGGTGATGATTTCGAAAGACACGGCTTACATCGACGATGAGGGCAGAGTGGTGCGCGAGACTATCAACCGAGAACTCAGCGGACCGTGGGACTTCCTCAATACATACATCGTAAACGTATATCCCGACACCACCTGTTGGGTCAACGACTTCCAGAACGCCGACAACGAAACCTATCTGCGCAACTATTTCTATAATCCTGCCTACAACGACTATCCCGTTGTGGGCGTGACATGGGAGCAGGCCAACGCATTCTGCGCATGGCGCACGGAATATCTGCTGAAGGGTCTGGGTCCGGAGGCACGCTACGTGCAGCGCTATCGTCTGCCTACCGAGGCAGAATGGGAGTATGCCGCTCGCGGAAAGTCTGGCACAGAGTTCCCATGGGAGGACAAGAGCGTGAAGAGTGGCGACGGCTGTTTCTTTGCTAACTTCAAGCCCGACCGCGGCAATTACACCAAGGACGGCAACCTTATCACTTCGAAGGTGGGCATCTACCAGGCCAACAGCAACGGTCTGTTCGATATGGCGGGCAACGTGGCTGAATGGACCAGCACCATATACACCGAAGCAGGAGTAGAGGCGATGAACGACCTCAACCCTACCCTCGTGTACAACGCAGCCAAGGAAGATCCCTACAGACTGAAGAAGAAGAGCGTACGTGGCGGTTCGTGGAAGGATCCCGAATCGTTCATACGCTCGGCATGGCGCACTTGGGAATATCAGAACCAACCGCGCAGCTACATCGGATTCAGATGCGTGCGCAGTCTTGCCACTACCTCAAGCGCCAAGGAGAAGGTGAAGGGTAAAAAGGTAAAAAGGTAAAAGGGTAAAAAAGTATAAAGGTAAAAGAGTAAAAAAGTAAAAAGGGATAGTTTTTAAAAAAACATACGGCTATGACAGTTTACAGCAAATACAATATCGTGTATCATCTGCAGAAGTGGATGGACAGCGTTCCCGGACAGACGTTCCTCAACTATGCCTATAGCTGGGGCGCATCAATCGTTATTCTCGGTACCCTATTCAAACTGACTCACCTGCCTGGTGCCAACATAATGATGTTCTTGGGTATGGGCACTGAGGTTATCGTGTTCTTCCTCTCGGCATTCGACCGCCCGTTTGACAAGACTCAAGACGGACGCGAACTACCTACCCACTACGACATGGAGGCGGAAGAGTATGGCGGAGAACATACCGCACAGCAAGCCCCGGCTGCTGGTGGACATATTATAATAGGTGGAGCACAAGGCGCCGCTCCAGATGCAGCCAAGACAGCACCTACTACTGCAAACACAGCTGCTGTGGCAAGCGGCACTGTAATTATCAGTGGCACTCAGACAGCCGACATGGGTACTACTCCCGAGATGGCATCGCAGTTGGCCGAAGCGCAAACCGACTATCTCGAAGAGCTGAAGCGTCTCACCGAGACTCTGCAGAAGGTATCGGAGCAGAGCAACGTCTGACTCGCGACAGCGAGGAAATGGAGAACCTCAACCGTACTCTCACCGGAATATGCAAGGTCTACGAGATGCAGCTCAAGGGCGCAAGCAAGCAGATTGGCACTATCGACGAGATAAACGAGCAGAGCCGACGCATGGCACAGAACATCGAACAGCTCAACAGCATCTATGCACGCATGATTGAAGCAATGACGGTGAACATGCAGTTAAAGGTGAAAGAGTAAAAAAGTAAAAGAGTAAAAGCAACTCAAAATTGAATAATTCAAAATCGCAGGCGCAGCCGAGAACAATTCAAAACTCAAAATTCAAAATTCAAAATTCCCAATAATGGCAATTAAGAAACGACCTATATCTCCTCGCCAAAAGATGATAAACCTCATGTATCTGGTGCTCATGGCAATGCTTGCGCTGAACATTTCGACCGAAGTGCTCAACGGATTCTCTATTGTCGAGGAGAGTCTTAACCGCACTACAGCCAACTCTTCGAAAGAAAACGAGGTGCTGTATGCCGACTTTGCCGAACAGATGAAGGCCAATCCGCAGAAGGTTAAGGAGTGGTTTGACAAGGCTACAGCGGTGAAGCGAATGAGCGATTCGCTATACAACTACGCCCAACTGCTCAAGATTGAAATAGTGCGCGAGGCTGACGGCAAGGATGCCGACGTAGCCAACATAAAGAACAAGGACGACCTTGAGGCGGCAAGCCACGTGATGCTGGCACCCGGTACGGGTCAGGGCGGACGACTGTTTCGCGCTATCAATTCGTTCCGCGAGCGCATACTCACTATGGTGACCGACCCTCATCAGCGCTCAATCATCGAGAGCAACCTCACCACAAAACTCCCCGCAAAGGCTCACACAATGGGCAAGAACTGGCAGGAGTATATGTTTGAGGACATGCCTGTAGCTGGTGCCGTGACGCTTCTGTCTAAGTTGCAGAGCGATGTACGCTATGCCGAGGGCGAAGTGTTGCACTCGCTCGTGTCGAACATCGACATGAAGGACATTCGTGTAAACCGTCTAAGCGCTTTCGTCATTCCCGAATCGCGCACCGTTATCAGCGGCGACCAGTTTGCAGCACAGATAGTAATGGCTGCCGTTGACACCACACAGCAACCCGAAATATACGTTGGCGGACGACGCATCAGCAACGGACTCTATCGCTTCACAGCCAATGGCGTGGGCGAACATTCGTTTGGAGGATACATCACCATGCGCGACGGAGCGGGCAATACAATACGACGCGACTTCACACAGAAGTATACCGTTGTAGCACCAAGTGCCACTGTGTCTGCCGACCTTATGAACGTGCTCTACGCAGGCTATGACAATCCTATCAGCGTGAGCATTCCCGGCGTTCCGCTCAGTGCTGTTCAGGCTTCTATGTCGGGCGGAGCGCTGCGCAGCATAGGTATGGGACGCTACATAGCACGACCCACTACAGTAGGCAGCGACGTAACCATCAACGTGGCAAGCAACAACGACGGACGCTCACGACAGATGGGCAAGTTCACATTCCATGTACGCAAGTTGCCCGATCCGGCTGCATACATACAGATAGGCAGCGACCGTTTCCGTGGCGGTTCAATGTCTAAGGCTTCGCTTATGGGCACCAGCGGCATCAAGGCAGCCATTGACGACGGCATACTCGACATACAGTTCCGTGTTACGGGATTCGAAACCGTATTCTTCGACAATATGGGCAATGCCGTACCAATGGCTTCCAATGGCGCCAACTTCACCGACCGACAGCGCGATACGTTCCGAAAGCTGTCGCGTGGCAAGCGATTCTACATATCGCGCATTACTGCTGTGGGTCCCGACGGCATCACACGCAAGCTCAATGGTGCTATGGAGGTGATTGTGAAATAAACGTAGTGAATTATCGTAGAAATGAAATAAACGTAAACAAAGCACAATGAAAAGACTACTCTCTATATTGTTCATTGCTCTGCTCTGCACCGATATGGTGTCGGCACAGCCCGCTGCACGCCTTCGCGAGCAGGCTAAAAAGCAACAGCAGACTACTCAGGGACTGAGTCTGCGCGCTCAGATATCGTTCCCTACGCAGAAGGCTGCCGGTGAGGATGTGGCTTGGCGACGTGACATCTATCGCGAACTCGACCTCAACAACGAGGCTAATGCCGGACTGTACTATCCTGTTGAGCCTATTGGTCAGCAGATGAACCTCTTCACTTACATCTTCAAGCTCGTGCTGCGACGCGCCATACCTGCCTACGAGTATCGTCTCGACGGCAACGAGGTGTTCGACGAGGCTTCGAAGATTAACATCAAGGCTTTCCTCGACAACTACCACATCTACTACGAACGTACCGATCGGGGCACGCATATCGACGACAGCGACATCCCGTCGCGCGAGGTTACTGCCTATTACATCAAGGAGTCGGCTTACTACGACGACCATAACGCCATGTTCCATACCAAGGTTTTGGCACTGTGTCCGATACTTAAGCGTGAGGACGATTTCGGCGATGCAGCCACAAGCTATCCGCTCTTCTGGGTGCGATACGACGATTTGGCTCCATATCTCACCAAGCAGACTATCATGACGAGCAATCTCAACAATGCCGCCACAATGTCTGTTGACGACTTCTTCACCAAGAATATGTATCGTGGCAAGATATACAAGACCACCAATATGCTCGGCAAGACCATCGCACAGTACTGCCCCAACGACTCGGCTGTAGCCAAAGAGCAACGCAAGATTGAAAAGCAACTGAAGGATGTGCAGCAGAGTGTGTGGGGCAAACCAGAACCTAAGGATTCGCTCGACAGCATTGCCCGACTGGACAAGAAGGCTGCCAAGGCTATTGCCAAGCGCAATCGTCGTGCCTCAGGTGCCAGAACAACCAAGGTGAAGGCTTCGCGTCCGTCACGCAGTTCGTCGGTATCATCTGGCTCATCGGCTCGTGTCACCGTGCGACGCCAACGCCACTAATACACCTTATATATTATATAGGGCAACAATAACAACAATAAAAGACTATTAGAGTATGAAAAAAATCATCACATCAGCAGCTATTGCTATCGTAATGATGCTCTCTGCTGCAAGTGCACAGGCACAGATTAAGTTCGGATTGAAGGGCGGTCTTAACGTAACAGACATGAGCCTCAGCAAAGAAGTGTTTAATGCCGACAATCAGGCAGGCTTCTTCATCGGTCCGACAGTCAAGTTCTCATTGCCACTTATTGGTCTGGGCATCGATGCAGCAGCACTCTACGACCAGCGTCAGGCAAAGGTTAAGGGCGAAGTAGGCTACGAACAGATTACCATCGAAGAGCGCTCGCTTGACTCGAAATACATCAACATACCCATCAACCTACGCTATGGCATCGGACTGGGTTCGGTTGCCAGCCTCAACTTTTTTGCCGGTCCGCAGTTCGGATTCAATGTTGGCAAGAAGCATCAGGAACTTGTCGACGATGCCACATGGAATCTTAAGTCGTCGGCTTTCAGCGTAAACGTAGGTGCCGGCGTTACTATAGCCAGCCACTTCGAGCTTTATGCCAACTACAACATTGCTTGCGGACGCACAGGCGACGTGACATTCTCTGATACCGTTGACAAGGTGTTCAGCAAGGAGCGCGGTCGTGCCAACGCATGGCAGATTGGCCTAGCTTACTACTTCTAATACTCTGTATTAAAACTATTATCCATATGACAATAAAGAAACTTGCGGCTGTCGGCATCTGTATGATGCAGGCAGCCCTTGTCTTTTCACAGACAACATTCAATCCCAACGAACACCGTACAGTAACAACAAATCGCACTGACGGAAGGTTTATGAGCACCTACGGGGCTGCACAATACATGCTAAAGCACACCAAGCCCGTATGCGCATTCGACCCGACATTCAACAAGAAGCAACTCGCAGCATGGCAGAAACGCGTACGAACTGCCATGAACGAAATAATGTGCCACCCAACTACACCCAACAAACAGCCTCAACCCAAACGCCTTAGTTCAGAGCAGAAGGACGGCTACCGCCTGGAGAAGTGGGAATTCTATCCGCTTGAAGGTTGTGTTGCCACATTTGCTGTACTAATTCCCGACGGCATTAAGCAACCGTCGCCAGCTGTGCTATGCATACCAGGTTCGGGAATGACAATGGACCATCTCACTGGCGAACATCCTATAGGCAACAAGCGCAATGCCATGGCACTCAACATGGCACGCCAAGGCTACATAGCAGTGGCTGTAGACAACGCCTGTGCCGGCGATGCTGCCGACCTTGAGCAGTTGGCAGGCACGGGCTACGACTACGATACGTCGTCACGTCTGTTGCTCGAAATGGGCTGGAGCTGGCTGGGCTACACATCCTATCTCGACAAGCAGGTGCTCGAATGGATGAAACAGCAGAAGATGATACGTCGCGACCGCATCGTGCTTAGCGGATTCTCATTGGGCACCGAGCCACTGATGGTGCTGGGCGTGATGGACCCGTCGATATACGCCTTCGTCTACAACGACTTCCTGTGTCAGACACAAGAGCGTGCCATAGTAATGACAGCCCCCGACAAGCGAGGACGCCGCCCCTTCCCCAACTCCATTCGTCATCTCATACCACGTTTCTGGCACTACTTCAACTTCCCCGATATAGTGGCATCGCTGGCTCCACGTCCCGTCATACTCACAGAGGGCGGACTCGACCGCGACTTCCAACTCATACACCGTGCATACGAGATAAGCGGACATCCCGAGAATGTAGAGACTCACCACTACCCCAAGTTCGCCTCGCCCGACAAGCGCAATCCTAACACAACACTGCCTGAGGGACTGACACGCGACGAATACTTCAATCTTGTCAACGTCGACCCACCAAGCCATTACTTCAAAACCGACCTTGTAATGCCGTGGCTTGAACGTATACTGAAAGAATAAGATTGAACGTATACTGAAAGAATAAGATTGAACGTAAACCGAAAGAACAAGAAAAAAGCTATAAAAACAAAGCGCCCTGAAAGCGCAAAAGCATAAATTATCAACGCTTTTGCCCTTTCAGGGCGCTTTAGTATTTGTATGAATAAAGATTACTTCATCATTTCGTTGAACTCCTCAAGAGAAACCTCCTTGTTGTTCAAAGAAACAGTTGACTTCAGAGCTGCAGCGAGCTTAACGTCGATAGCACGCTCGATGAAGTTGTCAACAGCCTCACGCTTCTTCAGAAGCTCGTTAGCGTAGTTGTCAACGTACTCCTCAGGAACGTTCGACATGCCATACTGAGCGAACTGCATGCGAGCCATCTCCTTGGCAGCGTTCTTGATGTCAGCATCCTCTACCTTGATGTCGTTAGCCTTAACGAGCTGCTCCTTGATGAGGTGCCACTCGAGCTGCTTGATGCTCTCAGCGTAGTTCTTCTCAACGAAGTCCTCACCCTTGTCCTTGTTGTTGGCAAGCATGATGCGCTTGAGCAGTGCGTCCGGCCAAGTGATCTCGCCAACCTTCTGCTCGCAGTATGTGCGAACGTCGATCATGAACTTGTAGTCAGAGTTAGCTTCGAGCTGCGGCTGGAGGCTCTCAGCGATCTTAGCGCGGAATTCCTCTTCAGTCTTAACAGTACCCTTCTCGAATACCTGGTCGAAGAGCTCCTCGTTGAGGTCGGCCTTCTTGAAGCGCTGAATCTCTGTGATCTGGAAGCTGAAGTCAGACTCAAGGTTCTCTGCAGCGTCCTTCTCAATCTTGAGGAGTGAAGAAACCTCGGCTGTGCCTTCCGGATAAGCCTTGCGTGGGTTGAATGTGATGATATCACCGAGCTTAGCATCGTTGAAGAGGTTCTTCTGATCCTCAACCTTGATGTAAGAAGGCATAAGCACAGCACCCTCTACAGTGATGCCACCCTCCTTGGTATTGCCCTCAGCGTCGAGCTCGCGGATGTCGCCCTTGAGCAGATCGTTCAAAGAAGCGTCATACTCCTGAGCCTGCTCGTACTTGCCGGCACGGCCCTGATACATCTCGATCTGCTCGTTGATGAGCTTGTCGTCAGCCTTGATTGTGTAGTAATCAATCTTGTTGCGACCATCGAGAGTGATGTTGAGCTCAGGAGCAACGGCGATGTCGAATACGAAAGTGTAAGGAGCTGGCTGTTCGATGTCTGCCGGAGTCTCCTGCTTGTCAGAAGGCAGAGGCTCGCCGAGCATCTGGATATTGTTGTCCTGGATATATTTGTAGAGCTGCTCGCCTACAAACTTGTTAACTGCGTCGTAGCGCACTGAAGCACCAAACTGACGCTTGATGAGACCCATAGGAGCCTGACCCGGACGGAAACCAGGGATGTTGGCCTTCTTACGATAGTCCTTGAGAGTCTTCTCGACAGAGTCCTGGAAGTCTGCCTCTTCGACTGTGATAGTCAACAGACCATTCACTTTGTCGGGATTTTCAAATGAAATGTTCATTTTGTTCAGTCTAAAAATTATATTTGTTATTATTGTAGTTCACCCACGGAAGTGCAAAATTACTCATTATTAATGTAAAATCCGAAAATATATGGTGAAAATTTGTTTTTTTACCTTATCTTACGCACAAAGTGACTTGTAAACAATAGGTTAAAAGAATACGTAACGTTGGATATACGGGTATTTTTTATTAACTTTGTGCAACATACTAAAGCAAATAAAACAGATATGATAACCCGATGCTATCTTGAAATAACCAATGTCTGCAATCTTAATTGTGTATTCTGCCCCAAGACATCACGAGCGAAACATACGCTGACGTTAGACGAATTCGACACACTCACCTCACGACTCATGGGCGAAGTGAAATTCCTGTATTTCCATCTTATGGGCGAACCTTTCCTCCACCCTCTGCTGCCGCAGTTCATTCTCATGGCACACCAAAAGGGTTTCATACCAGTGCTCACCACCAACGGCACCCTGCTGGCGCAACGCGCCGACCTGCTCGATGCCCTGCCCCACAAAATACAGATTTCGCTTCATTCGCACGAGGGCAACGCCAAGGAGAATCTGGAGCAATACATCGACGAAGTGATGGCATTTGCCATGGAGTCAGCACGTCGTGGATGTATCATCGTGCTGCGACTGTGGAACGAGGGCGGACACAACCGTATGAACCAAACCATTCTGAATCTGATAGCCGGTCATCAGCCACGCCCTTGGGTGGAACGCAACGACGGATGGCGCATAGCCGAGAATCTATACATCGAAAACGACAACATGTTCGAATGGCCCGACATGCAACACGCACCCACTGCTGAAGACGAAGTGTTCTGCTACGCTCTGCGCAATCAGATTGGCGTGCTTGTAGACGGCACAGTAGTACCCTGCTGTCTCGACCACAACGGCGACATGCCACTGGGCAACCTCTACGAGCACAGCCTCAACCAAATCCTTACATCACACCGAGCCAACACCATCTACCAAGGCTTCACCAACCACATCGCCGTAGAACCGCTGTGCCAACGCTGCGGATACTCAGCCGTGTCGAAAAGGTTCAGAAAGTAAATCAATAATGTTATTGAACCATAGCAAGTTCTGTAATGTTATCGATGTCTTTATTTTTTCACTCTCGCTTCAAGTCTCTTCTCTCTTCCAAGAGTTTCAGGGAAAGTGTAGTTTCCCCAGCCTTTCTCTCTCCTGTTCTTGTTGATACGTTCGTCAAACCACCAGTCGTAGTGTTCACGCGAGATCATTCGGATGTCCCATGCGGCGTGCACCTGTGCTGCTATCGAGATGCCATACGCTTCTTTGAGGTCAATCATTTCTTCGAGAACGAGACTGTCACGATGCAAGGCACCCATTTCTTCTATGAATGTCTGTTTGGGGAAGAGGAAGAAATTGGCGAACTTGTTGCACATCTGTTCCACGTTGCAGCCTTCAGAAAAACGCAACAGCAGATGGGCCAGTTCGTGACATGCAGTGAAACGCAATCGTTCTACTGTAGTCTTTAGGGGATGCATGTCGAGGACTATCAAGGGATGACATCCGTCAATAAGAGTGCTGAGTCCCCAAATACCGGCAGGCAGTGGCATGGAGACAACCTTTATGCCCTTTCGTTCTATGAGTCGAAGCACAGCTGGTAACGGACCAAAGCCACAATTCCACACCTCGCGCAAACGGTTGGCTGCCATGATAGCATCGTCGAGAGTAGAAACAGTAATGTGAGACATTGGATTGTAGAATTCAGGCATAACGTCTGCCTTCTCCTCCGTAAGCATATAGCGTTCTGCCAGGAAACACACACTGGCTTCCAACTCATACAATTCTTCCTCAGTAAGCAAGCCATCGCTACCCGAACGAAGCATAGGTACATCCACCGTTGTTGACGTACCATAGAAGTACAACTCACTTACACCTAATGTGTCTGCAAAGATCTTCACCGTGGCTGGCTTAGGTTGCATCACACCTCGTTCGTAATTGAAAATACTTTGTCGAGTGACTTGCAGTTTGGCTTTATCCACCAATTGTCCAAGACTCAAACCAGACACTTTACGTGCCTCTCTTAATCGTATAGGAATAAACAATTTGTCCATTATGCTTTTTATTTACAAAGGTAATAAATTATTGACACACGTAAATTAGAATGAATGTGATTAATATATATTTAACAAAAACAAGGCGTACAACCAAAATCTATAAGATTTCAGTTGTACGCCTTATTCGTATCTACGATTATTCGTCCTTGCCAACCTTCTTTGGTCCGCGCACACGTTCGTTCATGCGCAGTCCGCTCTTTATTTCTATGTTGAGTCCGTCGGACAATCCTGTCACTACCTTACGGCGCTCGTAGGTTTTGTCCTTGTCGGTGCCTTTGACAATGTAGACGAAGGTGTTGTCGCCTTCAAACTCGATGGCGCTCTCGGGCACTGACATCACATGGCGCGCCTCAGCAAGCACAATCTCGGCATTGGCACTATAGCCGCTGCGAATCTGTTCACCGCTGGTGGGGAGAGTCACAGCGGCTTTTATTTCAAACTGGTTGGCACCGTTCTGGTCGGTTGCCTTCGGCGATATGTACTCCAGTCGGGCGTCGAACTTAAGGTTCTGCAGCGCACCGATGGTTATCTTCATCGACATTCCAGTGTTGAGTCGTCCCACCTCGGTCTCGTCTATATTGCCACGGAATATGAGGTCGTTCATGTTGGCAACAGTGGCGATGGTGGTACCGTCGTTGAAGGTGTTTGAGAGAATCACCGAGTTGCCCACCTTAACCGGAACGTCAAGAATCAGTCCTGTCACCGTAGAGCGTATCAGCGTTGACGACTCCGAAGCATTTGAGCGTGACACACCGTCGCGCACCACCTCAAGATTGTCTTGCGCTGCAGCCACTTCCTCACGAGCCTGTCGCCAGGTCTGTGCTATTTTGTCGTATTCGTCGGCAGAAACAAGTCCCTTGTCATACAATGTCTTCTCGCGTTCGTAGTCGGTACGTGCCTGACGCTCGTTGATATTAGCCAAACGTACACGCGACTGAGCCGAACTGAGCTGTCCCATTTCGGGTATCACCTTCACCTTGGCTATCACCTCACCTACCGTTACGGTCTGTCCTGCCTCCTTCAGTATCTCGCTTATGATGCCCGAAATCTGCGGTTTGATATTCACCTCGTTGCGCGGTTCTATCTTTCCCGTGATAACGGTGGTTTTGCGTATGTCCATCTGTTTAGGCGCAAACTCGTCGTACACCACCGGTTGCGGGCGCGACTTGATATAAAGGAACACAAACGTTCCGACAAAGACTATGGCCACAAGAGCCAATAAGACAATCTTGAAATATCTTTTCATTGCAATTATATTTAATTCAAAATTCAACAATCAACACTTAACATTTAACACTTAACATTTAACACTTAACATTTAACATTCAACACTTCACACTCCGGCTCCGCAGATTTACTCATCTCGCATAGCATCTACAGGTTTAATGTGCATAGCCCGCAGCGCAGGAGCCAAACCAGCAAGCATACCGAGCACCGACAGCAGCACCACAGCACCTATGGCTGTCCAGAAGTCTATTTGGAAATGAGCCGACGTTATGCCGTCAGTAGTATTTGCCATTTCAAGTCCTTGCAGCACGAGCACGACAAACAGGATGCCGCTCATGCCAGCCACCGAAGTAAGCAGAATACTCTCCTGCATGATTTGCGACAGAATATCGCGTGGCGTGGCTCCGATGGCACGACGTATGCCTATCTCCACCGTTCGTTCGCGCACAGTCACCATCATGATGTTCGACACACCGATGGCACCAGCCAGTAGCGTACCTATTCCCACAAGCCATATCAGCATGTTGATGCCCCGGAACATATTGTCCACCATCGAGAACATCATCTCCGTATTGAACACCATCACGCCCTTCTCGTCCTTCGGACTGACATCGTGAGCCTTAGCCACAACCATACGCATACGGTCAGTTATGTCGCTCATGGTCACTCCCGGCTTACCCGTCACACACAGCATATCGATGCTTTCGCCACGATTGTATATCTGTTGCACAAGCGAGAGCGGCATAAACACCGCCTGCTGATCGTTGCCGTTGATGTTCATGTTTCCGTCGGCATAGTTTACGCCAACAATACTGAAGTATACCGAGTCGATGCGTATCACGTCGCCACACGGATTGCCACCCTTCGGGAAGAGATTCTTATATACCTCCTTACCCAGCACGCACACCTTGCGGCACTCCTGGATATCCATTTGGTTGATATATCTGCCGTAGCGCATCTTAGGTTCTGTTACGCGCTGCATATCAGGCAACACACCCTTTACGATTCCGCTCGACGATTGTTCGTCGTGCGTAACAGTTGCGCTCCATCGTGTAATGGTAGGCGTAACCACATCGAGTTCGGGTATGTGAGCACGCAGTCGCTGCACGTCTGCCTGCGTCATATTCCACTGTCGTCCTTTGCGAAATCCGTGATAAGGCTTGGTGGTAGGCTGCGCCCATACAATGGCTGAGTTGGTGGCAAAACCCGCAAGGTTGTTGTTGAGCAACTCCTTCAGTCCGTCGCCCCCACCTATCAGTCCCACGAGCATGAACACGCCCCAAAACACGCCGAATCCCGTAAGAAACGTGCGCGACTTGTTGCGCGACAGTACGTCGAGTATTTCGGTAAGAGTGTCAGTATCGAATTTAGCCTTTAAAACTAACCTTTTCATTTTATAATTAATTATTCTATTTATATCTATACAGAGATTATATCTTTACCGATACAAAGCACATCGGCATAGCCGACAATTCAAAACTCCTAATTCAAAACTCCTAATTCCACCTGTGGGTGGGGCTTTTTCTACTCCGCCCTCAACGCTTCTATCGGCCTGATCTTTGCCGCCTTGCGTGCCGGTATTAGTCCGGCTATTGTTCCCGCTACAATCATCAGCACCGTAGCTTGCACACACGTGGCTATGCTTACGGTCGGGTCTACGAAAATCTGGGCAGAGAACAATCCGTTGTCCACTTTGGTTTGTCCTATAGTGGCGTTCATATATTGCGTCGCTGCTATGCCGAGCACCATACCAATATATCCGAAGAAGGTGGTGATGACGATGCTCTCCACGATGATGAGCCTCAGTATCGACCATGGCGAGGCACCGATTGCCTTGCGTATGCCGAATTCACGAGTGCGTTCACGTACGGTGATGAGCATGATGTTCGACACGCCTACTATTCCCGACAGCAGCGTGAATAGTCCCACTATCCACAGCGCAGTGCTAATCAATCCTGTAGCAGTATTGAGCTGCATGTCCTGGGTGAATCGGTTCCATATCCAGATGGTGCGCTCGTCGTCGGTGGCAGCACGGTGCTGGCGGTTGATACGTGCACGATAAGCCTTTTCAAATGCTTCGTTTTCTGCCTCGGTCTTCAGTCCGTGAAACGAGAATACGATGTTGCCCGTCTTGTCACCACTATTATATATAGAGCGGAAGGTGGTGAACGGGATGAATGCGTCGTTGCTCATACGACTTTGGTCGCTGTCGTATATGCCCACAACCTTAAACGCCATGTCCGATGCCTTTATCAATCGGCCGTTTAGATTGAGCGGAGCCTCGGGCATGAGTTCCTTGGCAATGTTGAGCGACAGCACTATCGACTTGCGTCGCTCGTTGAGGTCGATGGGGTTGATGAATCGTCCCACAAGCATGTCGCGCTTGTTTATGTCGATATCGTTGGGATACACTCCACTCACATTTATGCCAGTAGTATAGTTGTCGGCATATACCAGTGTCTGTCCTCCCTTGTCGAGTTCGGCTCCGACATCGTCGACATTGGCAGCAAATCCCTCGCGCGTCAGGTCCATATCCTTGTCGTTCAGTTCAATGCTTCGTCCCTTGCCGAGTCCGTCGTGAGGCTTCGACGTTTCGCCTCCGAAGATAGTCATCGAATTGGTGAGCACCTTCATTCTATTGCCCATTATGCCGTGAATGAGTCCGTTGCCGGCTCCGAGCAGCACAATAAGTATGAAGATGCCCCACGCCACAGAGAATCCGGTGAGCGCCGTGCGCAATCGGTTGTGGGTTATAGTGGTCCATATCTCTTTAAAAATGTCGTGCATTATCGAATTAGGAATTTTGAGTTTTGAATTTTGAATTGGTTGCCTACGGCAATTTTGAGTTTTGAATTTTGAATTAGATAGCTTCGATATTATTAAATTCTGAAATTCCAAATCGCAGGCGAAGCCGAGAACAATTCAAAATTCAAAACTCCTAATTCAACATTCATGAAATAGTGGCGCGCCACTATTTCATTATTCCATTGATGCCGAACGGACTGGCTTTGTGGTCGAGGTTCTCCTCAATGCTTCCGATGAGTCCGTCCTTTATATGTACTATCTTGTTGGTCTCGTTGGCGACACCGCTCTCGTGTGTCACGACAATGGTGGTGACTCCCTCCTCAGCGTTGAGCTGCTTTAGCAGAGCCATCACCTCAACACTCGTCTTTGAGTCCAAGGCTCCCGTTGGTTCGTCAGCCAGGATTATTTGTGGTTTGGTGATTAGTGCGCGTGCTATAGCTACACGCTGCTTCTGTCCGCCCGACATCTCGTTGGGATAGTGGTCAGCCCATTGCGTCAGTCCGAGACGGTCGAGATATTCCATGGCGAGACGGTGACGTGTGCGACGGCTGACACCTTGATAATATAGTGGCAGTTCGACATTCTCCACGGCTGTCTTGAACCCTATAAGATTGAACGATTGGAAAATGAAGCCAATCATACGGTTGCGGTATTCAGCGGCACGTGTCTCCGAGAGGTCCTTGATGAGCGTGCCTGCCAGACGGTATTCTCCCGAGTCATAATTGTCGAGAATACCAAGAATGTTTAGCAATGTCGACTTGCCCGAGCCCGATGCACCCATGATGGATACGAACTCGCCATTGGCAATGTCGAGATTTATTCCTTTCAGCACGTGCAACGGCTGTGCACCCTGATAGGTTTTGTTGATGTCTTGTAAGTGAATCATATTGCTTGTTTGACTGCAAATGTAATAAAAAAGTTGCAAACTCTCAATAAAAGTTTGCAACTTGATATTCTTACGACTTCCATCGCCATGTCTTTGTCAGTTTGCGCCCGAGTTTTCCGAGCACCATTGTCACCTTGTGTGGCGACAGATCCTTGCCGCAAATGATAAGCAATACGGCGGTAAGGATAAGGACGATGCCCAGTGCGAGGCGCGACGTGAAGTGCTCGCCAAAGCACAGAACACCTATGGCTACTGCCGTCATCGGCTCCAGCGCACCCATGATGGCAGTCGGGGTAGAACCGATGTCGTGCACAGCCACCACCATCAGCACAAGCGAGAGCACCGTTGGCAGCAGCGCAAGCTGTGTGGCGTAAAACCACTGGCGCGGAGTGTCAATTAGCTGTACTGTCTCGCCCATGGCAAAGGTGTAGCACAATATGGTACACAGACCGAACACCAATGTGTAGAACGTCAGTTTTACCGACGATATACGCAGCGACGACTTGTTGACCACGACTATATACACCGCGTATGTCAACGACGAAATCATCACGAGCGTCACACCCAGCGTGCTGAGCGATGCTCCTCCCTCTGTATGGTTGAGCAGGGCTATACCGCCGAGCGACAGCACAATGGCAAATACCGTTGCTGCCGTCACCTTCTCCTTGAACAGGGCTGCCATGATTATAGCCACCATTACGGGATAGACAAACAGCAGCGTCGACGCGATGCCTACATCCATGTGGTTGAAACTGATGTATAGCGATGACGACGACGAACCCATAAGTATGCCCAACGCTACGAGCGTGACAAGTTCACGGCGTGTCAGGGCAAACGACTTGCGCTGCACCAGCATCATCACAGCCAGCATGATCGCCGCCAAACCGAAACGATAGAACAGTGTGGAGTTGGCGGTGATGCCGTCGGCATATAGATTCATGGCACCAAGCGGATTGGTGCCATAGAATACCGCAGCGGCAACTCCGCATATAGTACCTCTTAACTTAGGATTCATATATATTGCTTAAATCGCCTCCGTCTTTATGCGCAGCCATTCGCGCTCGTCTTCGTTGAGCAGCGGCGACAGACGTTCGTACACCATCTGATGATAAGCATTCAGCACCGAACGCTCTTCGGCACTGAGCATGTCTACAACAATCGGAGTGGTGTCGATAGGACAGAGTGTGAGAGGCTCGAAACGCACGAAGCGGCCGAACTCTGTTGTCATGTAAGGCACTACGAGCAGCGTGTTCTCAATACGCACGCCGAAACGGTCGGCAAGATACAGACCTGGTTCGTCCGTTACGGTCATACCCTCCACCATAGGTGTGCCACGATACTCCTGACGTATCTGGTGAGGGCCTTCGTGCACACTGAGGTATGAGCCAACGCCGTGACCTGTACCATGCATATAGTTCATTCCTTCGCGCCACATAGCCGAACGTGCTATGGCGTCGAGCTGAGTGCCAGCCGCTCCACGTGGGAAACAGAGGTTCTGCAGCGACAGATGTCCCTTCAGCACGAGTGTATACACACGACGATGCAGGTCGCTCACGGGTCCGAGCTGTATGGTACGTGTTATGTCTGTTGTGCCGTCGGCATACTGTGCACCGCTGTCGAGCAGCAGGAATCCTTCGGGCTTCAACGGTATGTCGCTCTCTGCAGTAGGCTCGTAGTGTACAATGGCACCATGCTTCTCATATCCTGCAATAGTGTCAAACGAGTTGTCGCGATACAGCGGTTGCTCGGCACGCAGCTGACGCAGCTTCTCGCTTACCGACAATTCGGTCTCGTTGCCCTGCGGCACGGCCTGCTCCAGCCACTTCAGGAAGCGAACCATTGCCACACCGTCGCGCACCATAGCTCTGCGATAGCCCTCACACTCAGCTTCGCTCTTCACAGCCTTCATGGCAGGGACGGGCGACGGAGCGCTCACCACACGATAATTGCCACGCACCTGCGAGAGAGTATAGTTGACTGTAGCCGGGTCGATGAGCAGCGTGTATCCGCCGTAAGCCTTCAGTCCCTCTACTATGTCGTCGTATTCGGCAACGTCCACGTTCTGCTCCTTGAGATAAGCCACCACCTCAGGCGTCAGTTTTTCACCTTTTATATATAAGGTGGCTGAATCCTCGGCAATGATGAGCCACGACACGAACACCGGTGTACAGTGTACGTCGGTGCAACGCAGGTTGAGTGTCCATGCAATGTCGTCGAGCTGTGTCAGCAACATGCCCGATGCACCCTGGCGCAGCAGCTTGTGGCGTATGCGGTCGAGCTTGTCCGAGCAAGCCTCGCCGGCATATTCCATAGGCTGAATGTTCACCTTGTCCGACGGCACCGACGGACGGTCGGTCCACACACGCTCCAGAATGTCGAGATTGGTGCGCATTGTCAGTCCGCCCAGCAGCTTCAGTTCTGCCTTCATGTCCTCCACTTCCGAAAGAGCCATACACATACCGTCTACACCCACCTCAGTAGAGTCGCCGTCCTTAGTCTGCTGCGCTATCCATTCGGGAATAGTAGGAGTGTCGTCCAGACGCTCGCGCATCAGCTGAAACTCTGTGCCGGCAAGCTGCTGTTCGGCAGCTATGAAATAGCGCGAGTCGGTCCACAGCGCAGCCGAATGCAGTGTCACTACAGCCGTACCTGCCGAACCGTCAAACCCAGATATCCACTTACGTCCCTCCCAGCGCGATGGTACATACTCGCTCATGTGCGGGTCGGAACTCGGGAATATAAATGCCGAGAGATGCTCGCGGCGCATCTCCTCGCGTAGCGCTTCCAGGCGCGACGCAATAATCTTTGTGTCTGTCATATTTGATTTGTTTTTAATTATTAATTGCAACATTATTTGAAATAGGTCAATACATACGCCCTTGTCAACTCGTCAACACATCAACACATCAACTCGTCAACATTATTTTCGTGTAAAGTTAGGCAGTTTTAGGCAAACAAACAAATTTCGAGAGGCAAAAACCTATAAAAAAGAATAGACAAGCCACATCGCGAAATTTTAAGAATAAACAACACTTAAAAGAGGGCATAATAGTTTGTTTGTTTCAAAAAAATTGTATCTTTGCACTTACAAAAAAGGAGAAATACATATTTATTTAACACAATAATAAAAACGTAATTTATTATGGCATTTTTAAGTAACGAAAAACTCTTGATCGTCGGTGCCGGCGGTATGATTGGTTCTAACATGGTACAGAGCGCTCTTATGCTCGGTCTTACTCCTAACATCTGTCTTTATGATATCTATGAGCCGGGTGTACACGGTGTATTCGACGAGATGCAGCAGTGCGCATTCCCTGGTGCTAACCTCTCTTACACAGTAGATCCTAAGGAGGCTTTCACAGGCGCTAAGTATATCATCTCTTCAGGCGGTGCTCCTCGTAAGGACGGCATGACTCGTGAGGATCTTCTCAAGGGCAACTGCAAGATCGCTGCTGAGTTCGGTGACAACATCAAGAAGTACTGCCCGGACGTAGAGCACGTAGTTGTTATCTTCAACCCGGCTGACGTTACAGCCCTCACAGCTCTTATCCACTCTGGTTTGAAGCCAAACCAGCTCACATCACTCGCTGCTCTTGACTCTACACGTCTGCAGCAGGCTCTCGCCCTCGAGTTCGGCGTACAGCAGGACAAGGTAACTGGTGCTCACACATACGGTGGCCACGGCGAGCAGATGGCTGTATTCGCTTCACAGGTTAAGGTTGACGGCAAGCCTCTCTCAGAGATGGGTCTCAGCGACGAGCGTTGGGAGGAGATCAAGCACCACACCGTACAGGGTGGCTCTAACATCATCAAGCTCCGTGGCCGCTCTTCATTCCAGAGCCCGGCTTACAACGCTGTTAAGATGATCGAGGCTGCTATGGGTGGCGAGAAGTTCACATTGCCAGCAGGTTGCTACGTTAACTGCGACAAGTGCGGCTTCAAGAACGTTATGATGGCTATGCCTTCTACTATCGACAAGACTGGCGTTCACTTCACAGAGCCTGCAGGCACTGAGGAGGAGATGGCAAGCCTCGCTAAGTCATACGAGCACCTCTGCAAGATGCGCGACGAGATCGTAGAGCTTGGCATCGTACCGGCTGTTGAGAAGTGGAACGAGCTCAACCCGAACCTCTAATCAAACAAGGCAGAGACAATATTATCTCTAAATAATTATAGGAGCCGAACCTCAGCCGGGGTTCGGCTCCTTTTTTATGTATAATAACTTTACTACTTAAACAAATGAAAATCCTGACTACCCTTATCGCATTGGCGCTCAGCGTGGCGTCGTTTGCATCCACACCCCACAAGTATCGCCTCGTATGGCAAGACCACTTCAACGGCAAGACATTCGACAGCCGCTCGTGGACCAAGATTCCTCGCAGTGCCGGTGCCGACTGGAAGCGATACATGTCGCCTGCCGACTCGCTCTATGCCGTGCGCGACGGCAAACTCATACTGCGTGGCGCTGTCAACACCAATCACGAAGCCGATACAGCACAATTTGTCACTGGCGGACTCTACACCAAACACAAGCGCACCGTCAAGTACGGCAAGGTGGAGGTGAGAGCCAAGCTCGGCAGCGCACAGGGAGCATGGCCTGCTATATGGATGATGCCCGACGAGGACATTCAGTGGCCTCACGGAGGCGAAATAGACATCATGGAGCATCTCAATCACGACAACATTGCCTATCAGACCATACACACCAACTACACCTACAACCTCAAACTACAGGACACACCGCCTCACGGCAAGACACACTCTATCGACCGCGACGGATACAACACATACGGCGTTGAACTCCTGCCCGACTCGATAGTGTTCTCCATCAACGGCGACCGCTACTTCGCCTACCCTCGCATACAGACCGACAAGGAAGGCCAATTCCCCTTCAATCGTCCGTTCTACCTGCTCATCGATATGCAGATAGAAGGCTCATGGGTTGGCAAAGCCGACCACAAGCAATTGCCCGTTGAAATGGAAATTGACTGGGTGAAGTTCTACGAACTGAAAGAATAAAAGAATAATTGAATAAAGGAATAAAGGAATAATTGAATAAAGAAAAACAATAAAAATCGGCAAGCCGCGATCTATACAAGGTCTGGCTTGCCGATTTTTCATTCATTACTTACTATATACTTACTAAACTAACGCTTCAAGTTAGGATTGCGCTCTGCCTCTGTTGGAGGATAGATGTGGTAAACCGAGTTTTCACCCTTCCAAGCACCAGTCACCTGCATGTTCTCCGGAAGAACGAGGTCTTCCTTCAGAGTATATTCAAACGGCTCACCCTTGGCAGTCTGGCTGTGTGTAACAGTACCAGCAGGAACGATAACATCGCTCTGAGGACCAACACGATAGTTGAATACATCCTGCAGACGCTCCATACGGAACTCGTCCTCACGGCATGTAACCATACCAAGAACGTTGCCGGCAACCTCATATCTGTGCTCGTTGTAAGCAGCCTCAGCAAGCTGATCGTTTGACATACCGTCGATAGCAGATACAGCAGCTGGGTCGCTGTATGCACGTGAACGAATCTGCTTCAAGGCTTCCTTAGCCTCATTGATATACTTGCCTGAGCGAGCAGCCGACTCAGCAAACCAGCAGAGCACCTCTGCGTAGCGGATGAGCTGGTGGCGCTTGCCAAGAGTCATACCAGCATAGAGAGGCTTAGTGCAGTCGAAATCAATCTTGAGCGGCGAACCCTTTTCGTCACAGTTTACAGAGAAGCCTGTGAACATCGGACGGTAGTCAGAGAATACGGCATTGGTCTTGTCCTTTCCGTCTTCGCCCTTAACCTTGTAATAAGGCTTACCATCCATAGTAGCCCACCAGTCTACGTTGTTGCCTTCACCAGTGAGGAATGTCTTAGCATAAACGGCATCCTTACGAGGTCCTTCCGGATACTTCGACCAGAAATAGCGCTCAGCGAGGAAGTCACCCCAACCGCCCCATGGCAATGAGCAAGGAACATGGCAGCATGTCAGCTGTGAGTCGTCCCAACCCCAGCTACCGGTGTTGGCATTGTAGTAGATGCCGAGGATACACTCGTTGTGGTTGTCGTTGCCATAGCTATATACGCTGTTCCAGTTAGGAAGCAGAGTCTGTACGTTGCGTGCCTTTACAGCATCAACAACTTCCTTTGCCTTGTCAGCAGCAAGTGCGTAGTATTCGCTCTTCTTGAGAGGATAGCCTGCCATTGACATGTATACCGAAGCGAGCATTGACTTGACAGCCTGTGCCGAAACGTATACGTTAGCATCGCCAAGATGCTTAGGCGCACTCGAATATGTCTCTGGCAAGTTGCAAGCCTCAGCAGCCTGCAAGCTCTTTACGATATAGTTGTATAGTTTCTCTACAGATGCGCAAGGTATCTCGTCTGTATTGTTCTTAAGATCAACAGAGATAACTTCCTCTGGAGACAAAGGTACAGGACCCCATGTGCGAACAAGTCCGTAGTAAGCGTATGCACGCCAGAAGTAAGCCTGTCCAAGCTGCTCACCCAATTCTGCCTTGTCGGCCTTCATAAAGTTGGCGCAATCAATAACATAGTTCGAAGCCTTGATGATATTGTAGTACCAGCTCCAAAGATCGTTAACACCCTTCAAATCTGTCGGAGCCTCAAAAGCGTCAGCCGAGAGATAAGCAGCTTTGTTTGAACCAGTTGTCGATGTCACGTCGTCACCCATACACTGAACAATCATAGTGTTAGAGTTGCACTGGAAGCCCTGAACGTTGGAATACAATGAGTTTACAGCAAGGTCGAGGTCGGCCTTTGTCTTGAACAGTGTCTCATTGGTCAACTGTCCTTTAGGATCCTCTGTAAGGAAGTCGCTACATGATGTTGTCAGCAACATTGAAGCTGCAAGGAGGCAGCCCGGTAATATATTAATTTTCATGACTAATGTTTCCTTTAATTGTTTAGAAGTTGAATCTTGCACCGAAAGTGAATGTTCTCGGAGTCGGGTAAGTACCGCAGTCAATACCGCCAGTAGCATCACCGTCACCGTTGTAACCAGCAGGGTTAGAACCCTTGTAGTTAGTGATTGTGAAGAGGTTCTGAACGCTGAAGCTCAAACGGATATCAGCAAACTTAGTCATGCTCTTCGGCATATCATAAGCCAATGTGATGTTCTCGCAACGGAAGTAGTTAGCATTCTCAACCCACTTAGACGAAGCACCGATGTAGTTGTTGTTGGCAACGTTCGGGTTTGGCATTGTCTTGCCAATCTCCTTGAGGAAGTCAGCATCGGTGAACATACGAGAGTTACCAATCTTTGAGTTCATAGCAAAGCGGAGAGCGTTAAGACGCTGTACGCCAAATGCAGAGTTGAAGAATGCATTGAGGCTCCAGTTCTTGTAGCTTACGGTGTTGTTCCATCCGAGTGTGAAGTCAGGTGTTGACTTGCCGAGTACCTTACGGTCTGATTCCTTAGGATTTCTAACGGCTACACGCTCGCCAGCCTCGTTTGTCGACCAGTATGTGTCATAGCCTTCGCTGTCGATGCCTGCCCACTCCTGTCCGAAGAACGAACCGAGTGCCTCGCCTTCCTTGATGATACAGGGATCAACCACTACCGACTGGAAGCTACCAGTGTGGATAACCGGCTGCTGGTCTGTAAGTTTCTTAACCTCATTCTTCAAGTATGTACCGTTGATAGAGGTCTGCCACTGGAAGTCCTTAGTCTCGATGACGCGGGCATTTACAGTGATGTCCATACCCTGGTTGGCTACCTTACCGAGGTTAGCCATATAGGTGAAGCCACCCAATGCGTTAGATGTTGTAGTAGAAAGGAGAGCGTCGCTTGTCTGCTTGTTGAAGTAGTCGAGGCTTACCTCCAAACGGTTGTTGAAGAAACCGAAGTCAACACCAAGGTCAAACTGCTTTGTCTTCTCCCACTTGATGTCAGGAGTAGCAATTCTGTCGAGCTTATATCCTACAGAAGGACTGGCAACTCCATAGTATGTATTGGTAGTTGAAAGCAATGCAAGTGTAGAGTACGGAGCGATGTCCTGGTTACCAATGATACCATAGCTTGCGCGAATCTTCAAGTTGCTCAGTACGTCGCGTGAGCTTTCCATAAACTTCTCGTTAGTAACAGTCCATGCACCAGCGATTGACGGGAAGTAACCCCACTTGTTGTTGGTGAAGCGGCTTGAACCGTCGGCACGGAACGTACCGGTAAGCATATACTTGTCAGCGAAGTTGTACATTACACGACCTACGCCTGAGAGAAGTGTCCATTCAGAGAAACCGTTAGAAGCCTTCTGAGTACGTGCGTTCTCGGCATTCCACCAACCTACGTTCTCAGTAACAAGGTTCAAGCCTGTGATACCCATGTTTGTAGTGGTGCTCTTTGTTGCCTCCCATACACCAGTAGCAGTAAGGTGGTGGTCACCCCATGAGTTGGTATATGTAAGGTTGTTGGTAGACTGGAGCAATGTGCGCTGTGAGTTGCTGTTGCCCATGTCAGCCTGGCCTGTACGTGAAACCTTACCTGAAGTAAGACTGTATCCAGTGTGGTTCAAATAGTCTACACCATTGCTTGATGTGAAGATCAAGCCCGGAAGAATATTGAACTGCAAGTCGATATGACCATTGAATACGTCGTTGCGGCGCTCGCTCTGGTTGCCTACGAGCATACCGTATGCGTTAGGCTCGATTGTGCCATACATATCCTGTGCATACTTACCGTTCTGGTCGTACATATTCATTGCAGGAGATGAGTTGAAGGCAATCCACAATGGGTTGTTTGTTGTGCCTGGAAGGCTTGCCACACCCTTACCTATACCGCGAGAAGCGTTAAGGTCGACAGTAACGTCGAGCCACTTTGTAAGGTTTGTCTTGATGTTAGCCTTAGCAGCAAAACGCTCATACTGGCTACCCTCAAGTGTACCTTCGTTCTTCATATAGTTAGCAGATACATACGACTGCATACCGTCTGTACCCTTTGTGAAGACGAGCTTGTAGTTCTGAGTCTGTCCGGTGCGGAACATTGTATCAACCCAGTCAACACCAGGGTTGGTACCGTTCAAGAAATCCTTAACTTCATTCTCTGTCTTGCCGGCATAGTCTACCAAAGCCTGAGCATAAGCCTTTGTGCTCATCATCTTAGGCAGATTGGTAGCCTTTGAAGTACCGTACGAAGCATCGAATATAATGTGACTTTCGCCCTTCTTACCGGTCTTTGTTGTAACGATAACAACACCATTGGCACCACGCGAACCGTAGATAGCAGTTGAAGAAGCATCCTTCAACACCTGCATGCTCTGGATATCCTCAGGGTTGATGCCGTCGAGACCCGACTCACGTACCATACCGTCAACTACGTACAAAGGATCGTTGCTCTTTGTAATAGAGTTGGCACCGCGAACACGAATCTTGACCGAACCGCCAGGAATACCGTCAGAAACAACGTTCACACCAGCCATACGACCGTTGAGAGCGTCAGAAGCCTGAGTGATAGGCTGATCCTTGAAAGCCTTGTTGTCCATCACGGCAACAGAGCCTGCCAAGTCGGCCTTCTTTACAACACCGTAACCGATTACAACAACGTCGCTGAGCAACTCTGCATCCTCTGCAAGAGTAACCTCAACTGTCTTGCGACCGTTTACAGCAACTTCCTGAGTCTTGTAGCCTACGTAAGAAATTACGAGTGTAGATTTTGAAGAAACGCGAACTGAGAATTTTCCGTCAATGTCTGTTACGGAACCGTTGCTCTTGTTTCCTTTTTCAACAACGCTAACACCAATAAGAGGCTCTCCGTTAGCGTCAACAACGCGACCAGTCACCTGCTCGTTTTGCTGTGTCATGGTAGTAGAATAAACTGAACGTGCCAATTCATCGGCTGCCGATGCGTTAGTTGCGCAAAGCAACATACCCATAGCAAGCGATGCCACCGCGCACTTCCCTACCGGGAATCGTGATGGACAATTCTTTGCAATTTCCATAATTTTTAAATTGTAGGTTTATAAGTAACTGTTCAAAATTAATTTTATAAATATGAATAATTCACGAATAAGTTCG